>JACDAF010000082.1 GCA_013695575.1 Chloroflexota bacterium
CTGAAGGAGGTGGAGAAGTCGAACGTGCAGGCCGTGCACGACACGCTGATGGAGGAGTTCCGGCGCGACGAGCGGTACATCCTGCTCGGCGAGGACGTGGGCGCCCGCGGCGGCGTGTTCAGGGTGAGCGAGGGATTCCTCGACGAGTTCGGCAAGGACCGCATCATCGACACCCCGCTCGCCGAGTCGGCGATCGTCGGCGTCGCGATCGGCGCGGCGGTAGGCGGGCTCCGGCCGGTCGCCGAGATCCAGTTCGCGGACTTCAGCGCGCCGGCCTTCGAGCAGATCGTCGATGAGGCCGCACGCATCCGGTACCGCTCGAACGGCGCGTTCGGCGTGCCGCTCGTGATCCGGATGCCTTGGGGCGGCGGCGTCCACGGAGGGCTCTACCACTCGCAGTCCCTCGAGGCCTTCTACGCGCACGTGCCCGGGCTGAAGGTGGTCGTCCCGAGCACACCCCATGACATCACCGGGATGTTGCGCTCGGCCCTTCGCGATCCCGACCCGGTGATCTTTCTCGAGCACAAGGCGACGTACCGCGCGGTGCGCGGCGAGGTTCCCGATGGCGACTACACGATCCCGCTCGGACCCGCTGACGTGAAGCGGGAGGGGACCGACATCACGGTGTACGCCTACGGGCTCATGCTGCATCGTTGTCTTGCCGCGGCCGAATCGCTCGTGGCCGAAGGGATCTCCGTCGACCTCGTCGACGTTCGCAGCCTCCGGCCGCTCGACGTCGAGACGATCATCCGCGAGGCCCGGCGGACGGGGAAGTGCCTCATCGTGTATGAGGACAACCGTATGTTCGCGGCGGGCGCGGAGATCGCCGCGCTGATCGCCGAGGAGGCCTTCGACAGTCTCGACGCGCCCGTGATGCGCTACGGTGGACCCGAGATCCCCGCGACCCCTATGAACAAGCCGCAGGAAGACTGGTACATGCCGAACTCTGACCGTATCGCGGCCAAGATGCGCGAGTTGGCGAGGTATTAGCCGTATGGGATTCGAGTTGAGGATGCCGAAGCTCGGGGAGTCCGTCACTGAGGGGACGATCGGCAAGTGGCTGAAGCAGCCCGGTGAGCAAGTGACGAAATACGACCTGCTGGTCGAGGTCCAGACGGACAAGGTGAACACCGAGATCCCGTCCGAGGTCGATGGCACGCTTTCCGAGATCAAGGTGCAGGAGGGCGAGACCGTCGCGGTCGGGACCGTGCTCGCGATCTTCGAGACCGCTGGCGGCGCCACCCAGGCGCAGCCCGCGGAAGCGAAGGCCGACGCGAAGCCCGCCGAAGCGGGCACCGCCGCCGCGGCCCAGAATGCCGGCGACGGCAACGCGACCGCCGCGCCCGCGGCCGCGGAAGCGCCGGCGCCCACCGCAACGGGCGAGGCCACCGCGCAGACCGCGTCAGCAAAGGCCGCGCCCGCCGCCGCCCAGACCGCGCCGGCGCGGTCCCGGCAGTCGGACGGCGCTGAAGGCAACGGCAAGACCGCCACGGGAGCCGACGTGCGCGCAACACCCGCAGTGCGCAAGCTCGCCGCCGAGCACGGCATCGATCTCTCGCGGGTGCAGGGGACCGGTCTCGGCGGGAGAGTGTCGCGGCAGGACATCGAGGCATTCATCGGGCAGGGCGCGGATGCCCCGGACGCAGCGGGTGACGGCGCGTCGCGTCCTGAGTCCGCCGCTGCCGCGAAGCCCGCACCGCTGCAGGGCGACACTCCTGTCCCGTTGACGCAGATGCGCCGCGCGATCGCTGCGAACATGGTGCAGGCGTGGTCAGCGCCTCACGCGCATGCCGCGATGGAAGTCGACATGACGAATCTCATGCGCCTGCGCGAGACTGCGAGGGCCGACTTCCAGAAGCGGGAAGGCTTCGATCTCTCGCCCGCGGCCTTCATCGTGAAGGCCGCCGTCGAGGCGCTCGCCGCCGTCGCTTCGGTCAACTCGTCATGGACGGATCAGGGCCTGGTGATGCGGAAGGCGATCAACGTCGGGTATGCGGTCGCTCTCGGGGACGAGGGCCTCGTGGTGCCGGTGATCCGCGACGCCGACGGCAAGAGCATCACCGGGCTCATGCGCGCGATCCGCGACGTCGTCGACCGCGCCAAGGCGAAGAAGCTCACGCTCGACGACTTCCAGGGCGGCACGTTCACGGTGAACAACACCGGCCCGCTCGGCACGTTCGTGTCGAGCCCGATCGTCCCGCCGGGTCAGGCGGCCATCGTGTCGGCAGAGGCGATCCGCAAGCGCCTGGTCGTGATGGAGGATGATTCCATCGCGATTCGGTCGATGATGAATCTCGTGATCGGGTTCGATCACCGCGCCATCGACGGCTCGACCGCCGCCCGATTCCTCGCCACGATGCGTCAGTGGCTCGAGGGCATCACTGAGGCCGTGTCCCTTTGATCCCCCGCGCCTGCGCCGACCACAGCCGCTCCGGCGCGGTGGGCCCTGCGGCTCGCTCGGGCACAGCCCTCGCCCGCCTGATCCCCCGCGCCTACGCCGACCACAGCCGCTCCGGCGCGGTGGGCCCTGCGGCTGGCTCGGCAGGAATGTAGCCATGGCCGAGCTTGCGCCGATCCGCTTCGAGATGCCCGGCGAGATCGAGCGTCCGCGGTCGCGCGGACGCAGCGGCGCCAATGCCGTGGTGCCGATCGATCGCTCGAGGCCCGCGTGGCTCAAGGTCCGCCTCCCCACCGGGCCGCAGGTCGAGCAGCTCCGCACGCTCATGCGCTCGAAGGAGCTGCACACCGTCTGCGAGGAGGCGCACTGCCCGAACATGGCTGAGTGCTGGGGCGCGGGCACCGCGACCTTCATGATCCTGGGCGACACCTGCACACGGTCGTGCGGCTTCTGCGCCGTCAAGTCCGGGCGTCCGACGGAGCTTGACCTGGGGGAGCCGGCACGAGTGGGGGATGCGGTCGCCCGCATGGGGCTCGGCCACGCCGTCGTGACGAGCGTGAACCGCGACGAATTGAACGACGGCGGTGCGGCGATCTTCGCCCAGACCATCCGGGAGGTCCGCCGTCGCGCACCCGGGACCACGATCGAAGTCCTCATCCCGGACTTCCGCGGCGTCCTCGGCGCGCTCGATATCGTGCTGGAGGCACGCCCTGACATCCTGAACCACAACACGGAGACCGTGCCGCGCCTGTACCCCCGCGTCCGTCCGCAGGCGGTCTACGAGCGATCGCTCGAGGTGCTGCGCCACACCAAGGCCAGGGCGCCCGGGCTCGTGTGCAAGAGCGGGATCATGCTCGGGCTCGGCGAGACGCGCCTCGAGGTGCTGCGCACCATGGGCGAGATTCGGGCCCAGGGCACGGACATCATCACCATCGGGCAGTACCTCCGACCGTCGCCGCAGCACCTCCCGATCGAGCGCTACTGGACCCCGGACGAGTTCGAAGAGCTGCGTGTCTCCGGGATGGCGATGGGCTACGCGCATGTGGAGTCGGGTCCGCTCGTGCGCTCCTCGTACCACGCGGAGCGGCACGTGGGGCTCGCGACCGTCGCCTCGCGATGAGCGCCGCGATCGTCGCGACCTGGCTCGGCCGGCGGCCCTACCTGGAGGCGTGGCGGCTGCAGGAGGCTATCGCCTCGCGGGTGCGCGCGGGCGGCGCGGACCGCTTGTTACTCCTCGAGCACGATCCCGTCTACACGATCGGCAAGCGCGGCTCGACGGCGAACCTCCTGGCGAGCCCTCGGGAGCTCCGCGACGCGGGTGCGGCGGTCTATCGCGTGGACCGCGGCGGCGACATCACCTACCACGGCCCCGGACAGCTCGTCGGCTACCCGCTCGTCGCGCTCGGCGAGGCACCGGACCTCGTCGCCTATGTGCGTGCGATCGAGGATGCGCTCATCGCAGCCCTTGCGTCGTACGGCATCGCCGCGCGGGCGGAGAAGGGCAAGACGGGCGTCTGGGCCGACCTCGAGGACGGGCGGCCCGCAAAGGTCGCCGCGATCGGCGTCCGAGTCTCGCGTGGTGTTTCCTCGCACGGATTCGCACTGAACGTGTCGACGGACCTCGAGGCGTTCGGTCGCATGATCCCCTGTGGCTTCGCCCACGAGGTCGCGTCGCTCGCCCGGCTCGGTGTACGCGCCACGCCGGTGGAGGTCGGTCGCCGCTGCGCCACGACGCTCGCGGAGCGCCTCGGTCGTGAGCTCGCGTGGACCGAGATCGTCGAGCCGCCACGCGAGGATGAGATCGCGCCAGACGCACCCGTACGAGCAGCTCGCGATCTCATCGAGGATGCCGCGGTCGGCGTCTGAGAGCCATGATGATCCGCGAGGCCCCGGCGACCGAGCTCACGGTCGCGAGCCGGATCCTCGCGCGAGCCGGGGTCCTGGCCGAGGACGGGCGCATGGCACTGCTCGTGGGCAGCGAGGTCGTGTACCTCGCCGCGCGCGGGATCGCGGTCGCGTCGATGACTCCCTACGACGTCGCCGCGCTGCGGCTTGCGGACGGCCTGCCGCTCGGCGGGGACGCGCCTGACGACGCGGAGCGGTACCTCGCCGCGCTCCGCAGCTCGACGTTGGCCCGCGCCGCCGCCCTACGCCGCGACCACACCGTCGTCACGGCTCCGAGCGCCCGCGCGTGCGTTGCCGCGCTTCTGGGCCGCCCCTATGAGGAGCTGGAGAACGAGGCCCGCCTCACCGGCGCGCTCTTCGGTGCATACCCGCCAGGCTCCGGTGACACTGGCTCGTCGTGAGGTCCTGATCTCCGCGGGCTACGAGCGCGCGGTGGCGGGTGCGTGCGGACCGCCAGCTCCCCCGAGAGTCGATCGCTCCGCATGGCCGCGGCGCCTCAAGCGGGCGGCTCGCGATCCGGCACCGCCGCGACGTCGGGGTCCGCGCCGAGCGCCACCTTCTTCCGGCGCTTGCGTTTCTCGAACGGGCCGCGGACGTCAAAGCCGAGCTCGAACTGCTCCGTCGCGTTGAGCAGCGCGTCGCCGGGAGCGAGGCCGATCACGCGCACAAGGTCGTCGTAGAGACGCGCGAAGCGCTCTCGCTCCTCCTCACCCCGGACAACGCTTGGGTACGCCGGTGGCTCGAGCCGCCCGGCCTTCGCGCTCACTTGCCTTTCTTGGCGATCGCTCGCACGAACTGCTCGACCGGCAACGCGGACAGCGTCTCGATGGAGACCGTTCCGCGAGCGCCGAGGTTGACCGAGATACGCGCGATCACCTCGTTGTCCTTGGCTTCGACGATGTTGACGAAGTCGTAGCGGCCGAGGGTCGCGTACTGCGCGACGACACGCGCGCCCTGCGCCTCGATCTCCTGGTTCACCTCTTTGATGCGCCGCGGGTTCGACTGCAGCGTCTTGATGCCTGCAGAGCTCACCTTCGTCAGCAACACGTACGTGGCCACATCGTCCCTCCCTCGCGGTCTTTTGGGTCGCGTCCGGCGATCCCGCTCCAGCGGGTCGGGGCTCCGAATCGCCAAGGGACCCGCGAGACGAGACACTAGGGTGAGGATATGCCGAGGTTCACGCGCGCGACGGCCGAAGCGGTGCTGCCGCAGGCCGAGCCGCTGCTCGAGGATCTGCAGCGTCGCGTCGCGGCGTACCGCCGCAACGCGAGCGATCCCGTCGCGCGGGAGATCCGCGCGTTGATCGTCGAGCTGGACGGGCTGGGCGTCGAGGTCAAGGATCCGGGGCTGGGGCTCATCGACTTCCGCGCGATGCGGGATGGTCGCGAGATCTGTCTCTGCTGGAAGCTCGGTGATGGCCCGCGGATCCTGTACTGGCACGATCTCGACGCCGGCTTCGCCGGTCGGCGCGCGATCGACCCGCTGAACTAGCGAGAAGTGGCCTCGATCGCAACCCACGGCAGGAGTGCGGAGGCACCGGATGAGCGCAGACGACGGTCGCCGGTCT
>JACDAF010000335.1 GCA_013695575.1 Chloroflexota bacterium
GCGAACGCCAGGAACGCGAACACGCATAGGCCGCCAGCAAGCCCATCGAGCCCGTCGGTGAGATTCACGGCGTTCGACATCGCGATGATCGCGAACACGGCGAGCGCCACGAACAGCACGGCTCCGATCTCGAGCTCGCCGAACACCGGCAGGTACACCCCGGTCACGCCGAAGTGCCGCTGGATGTAGAGCGCACCGGCCACGCCGACGATCAGCTGCCAGACGAGCTTGTGCCGGCCGCGGATCCCGAACCCGTGCGCGACGTTCACGTAGTCGTCGATCGCGCCGAGGAGCCCCACGCCGACGAGGGCACCGATCGGCACGATCGTTTGCGCGACGTACTCGCCACGCTCATCACCCTGGAGGACGGCGAAGATCGTCGCCCAGATGAGGGCGACGACGCCGATCGGGAGGATCCCACCCATCGTGAGCAGCCCCTGCTTCGCGTAGTGCGATTGCGGACCCTCGCGGCGGATCTGCTTGCCGACGCGGAAGTAGCGGAGCGCCGCGATGAAGGGGCGGGCCAGCACGAGGCCGAGCACGAACGCGAAGAGCAGGATCCCGAGAGCGAAAATGCCCCCGGTGCGGGCATCCATCAGGCCACGTTCGGCCCGACGAGGGCGTCGGCAAGCTGGTCCAGCGCGAGCGCCCTCGAGCCCTTCACCAGGACGGTGTCGCCGTCCCGCAGCTCGCGGCGAAGGAGCACCAGCGCCTCCGCCCCGTCGGCGACCGCGTGCGCCGCGCGGTGCCCGGCGGCGCGGGCCGCGGAGACGATGGTCGCGGCCAGCTCGCCGACTCCGATGACCAGGTCCGCTGAAGCAGCCGCGTCGCGCCCGACGTCCTCGTGTGCATCGGCGGAGAGCGTGCCGAGCTCGCGCATGTCACCGAGCACAGCGACGCGCCGTCCTCGCACGTCGCGCAGCAGGGTGAGGGCCGCGTGCACGGCGGCGGGGCTCGCGTTGTACGAATCGTCGATGACGGTGACGGCCGCACCGCGACGGACGCTCATCCGATGCGCGGGTGGTTCCAGCGTTCCCAGCGAGAGCGCCGCCTCGTCGAGGGGCACGCCGAGCGCGATGGCGACGCCGATCGCGGCGAGCGACACGCTGACGAGATGTCGCCCCGGGAGCGGCAGCCAGGCGACGGCGCTGGCGCCTTCGTACGTCACCGTGAACGACAGCCCGTCGAGCCCGCGGGTGTCCACGTCGCTCGCGCGCAGTGCGGCATCGGCGGACTCACCGAAAAGCACCACCCGGGCGCGCGTCAGCGGCGCGAGTCCCCGGACGCGCGCATCATCGGCGTTCAGCAGCGCCGTCCCATCCGGCGGCAGCGACTCGATGAGCTCTGCCTTGCCGCGTGCGATCGCGTCGACGCTGGGCGTCCGGGAGAAGTGGACCGGCCGGTCCGGAATCGTCGTGATCACGCCGACGCTCGGGCGCGCCAGCCGGCAGAGGTCCGCGATCTCCCCGGGGACGTAGAAGCCCAGCTCGAGGACCGCGACCTCGTGCGTCGGCTCCAGCAGCAGGAGCGTGAGCGGGACCCCGATCTCGTTGTTGTACGAGGCTGCCGGGCTGAGGACGCGGAAGCGGGCACCCAGGGTCGCCGCAGTGGCCTGCTTCGTGGTCGTCTTGCCCGCGTTCCCGGTGATGCCCACGACCGGTATCGGGTACGCGTCGCGCTGCGCCTCGGCGACACGTCGCAACGCGTGGCGCACGTCCGCGACCTCGATGAGCAGCGCGTCATCGGGAACGCCGGCCGGGATGCGCTCGATGACCGCGCCGCGGCATCCGCCGGCGATGGCGTCGCCGGCGAAGTCATGCCCGTCACGCTGATCGCGGAGCGCGAAGAAGAGCGATCCCGGCACGGCGATGCGCGAGTCGAAGGCCCCGCCGCTGAACGTCGTCTGCCCGTCCGCGCTGCCGCGGACGACCCGTCCGCCGGTCGCCTGGAGCAGCCGTTCGAGCGTGAACACGTGCTCGCAATGCTAGTGGCGTGTGCAGCGACGGTGGCAAGCCGTTTCCGGTGCACGACCCTCGATGAGGACCGCGGGGCTAAGGCTTGCGATCCGGCTGGACTCGCGCCGTGCGCAGCGCGTCCAGCGCGAGACCCTTGAACGCGTTCGTCGCGGTGAGCGTGCCGAGCAGGCGTGATTTCGGCCGCTCGAGGACGACCACCGCTACGAAGGCCGGATCCTTCGCCGGCGCGAACCCCGCGAACGAGCTGATGTACTCATCACTCTCGTACGAGCCCGACTTGTCCGGGATCTGCGCGGTCCCCGTCTTGCCTGCGACGCTGAAGGCGGAGAGCTGAGCGTTCTTCGCGAGCCCGTTGTCGATCGTCGAGGTGAGCATGTCCCGCATCAGCGTGGCCGTCTCCGGCGAGACGACCCGCCGGACGGCGACCGGCGCGGTGCGGTGCTCCCCATCCGCGTCGCGCCGGCTCGCCACGACGTAGGGGCGGTAGAGTATCCCGCCGTTCGCCAGCGCCGCGTACGCCGCGGCGAGCTGGAGGGGTGTCGCAGCGAGCCCCTGCCCGAACGCCGCCGTGCCGACGTCGACCGGGTACCACTCCGCCAGCGGCCGTACGGAGCCCGGTTGCTCACCCGTGACGTCGGCCCCCGTGGGGGCTCCGAAGCCGAAGCTCCTGAGCGCGGCGTGAAGCCGCTCGGCGCCGAGCTTGCTGCCCACGAACACCGCGCCCGCGTTCGCCGAGCGCTCGAGTATCTGCGTGACGGTCGTCGGACCCCAGGCGCGGCCGAGCGCGTTGTTGAGCCGGCGACCACCGATCATGGCGAAGCCGACATCGTTGTAAGTCGTGCTCGGCGTCACGAGGCCGTGCTCGAGTGCGGCCGCGATCGTGAAGGCCTTCATCGTCGAGCCTGGCTCGTAGGTCCACGAGACCGCGCGGTCACGGAGCGCTTCCAGGTCGGTCACCGCCACGGCCGACGGGTCGAACGACGGCGCCGACGCGAGCGCGAGGATCGCGCCGTCCTTCGGATCGAGGACGACGATGCATCCGCCGGTGGCCTTCTCCTTCTCGATCGCCAGCCGAAGCTCGCGCTCGGCCGCCGTCTGGACGACGAGGTCGATCGTGAGCGTGAGGTCCGCCCCGTCGCGCGACGGGAGCGCCTGGCGGAGCCCGACGGGCACCGCGCGATCGCGGGAGTCGCGCTCCACCACGAGACGTCCCGGGATGCCTCGCAGCACCGCGTCGTGTGCGCCCTCCACGCCGTATTGCCCGTCCCCCTCGTCATTCACGAAACCAAGGACGTGAGCGGCGACCGTATCGTTCGGGTACATGCGCTTCGGCTCCGTCTCGAAGCCGAGACCTGGGATGCCGAGCTTGTCGACCGCTGCCGCTGCGCTCTCGGGCAGCCTGCGGTGGATGAAGATCCACTCGGCACCGGACTCGAGGCGTGCGCGTATCCCGGCGGGATCGCGACCGAGCAGGACCCCGAGGGCTTTCGCGGCGGCCGCCTTGTCAGGTATGCGTGATGGGATGGCATAGAGCGAGCGGAGCCCGACCGTCGTGGCCAGGATCGCGCCGTTCCGGTCTCGTATCACCCCGCGGGTCGCGGGCATGACCAGGTCGCTGCGTACCTGACCGAGGGCAGGTCCGAGCAGGTCGGTACGCATAGCGATCTGCCAATAGGCCAGCTTTCCCGCGAGGAGCAGGGAGGCGATCGCGAAGAAGGCGAAGAGGACGCGAAGCCGCGCGTGCGAGACCGGCATCCTTCCCCCTTCCCTCGGTCGGGCACGGCCCTCCCTCGGTGAACCTTCTTCTACTCCGCCGGCCCGCCGGCTCCGCTCAGGAGGGGCGGGTCTGTCTACTTCCTGGCGGCGAGCTCCACTGCGTTCATCACCCGCACGTGCCCGACGCGGGCGAGACCCAGACGCGCCGCCTGCGCCTCGATGCGCGCGGGCGCGTCGAGCTTCGCGAGCTGCACGTCGAGGAGCGCCGACTGGCGGCGGAGCTCGTCACGGTGCGCTTCGAGGCGTTGCATCTCGTACCCATGCGCCGACACGCCGGTGATCTGCCCGAGGTACAGCAGCGCGAGGAGGAACCCGGCCGCGATAGCGGCGGCTGTCACGCCGAACGTGCGGATCTCCCAGGTCACGGTCTCATGTGCGCGCGCGCGCGCCGCAGGCCGCGCCGCAGCCTGCCCTCGACGGGGAGCGGCCGGACGCGCCGACGGGCGGGGAGCCGGGCGTCGCGTCGCCATGCTGCGCGTCGGCGCGCGACGCGTGGGCGGCTGCGCGCGCCCTCGGCTCGGGTACAGCGAGAGGGACGAGATCAGGAGAGCTTCTCCGCGATGCGAAGCCGTGCGCTGCGGGCGCGCGGGTTGCGAGCGACTTCGTCGGCTTCCGCGGTGAGCGGCCGCCGAGTGATCACACGCAGACCCGCGCGATGCCCGCAGACGCAGGTGGGGAGGTGGGGAGGACAGATGCAGTCGCGCGACTCCCGGACGAAGAACTGCTTCACCGTCCGGTCTTCGAGCGAGTGGAACGAGATCACCGCGAGCCGCCCACCGGGCCGAAGGAGGCGCACCGCGCCTTCGAGCCCCCGCGCGAGGTTGTCGAGCTCGCCGTTGACCGCCATCCGAAGCGCCTGGAAGACCTGCGTCGCCGGGTCGATGGACCTCGGGCGGCGGGTCTTCACGCCGGCGACGAAGCGCCCGAGCTCGTCCGCGGTCGCGAATGGCTCGCGGGCGCGGCGCCGCACGATCGCGCTCGCGATCCGCGCGGCCTCGGGCTCATCGCCGAGCTCACGGAACATGCGCCGGAGCTCGTCCACCGGCGATGTGTTCACGAGGTCCGCCGCCGTGGTGCCGAGGTCCGGGTCTGCGCGCATGTCCAGGGGTCCGCCGGAGCGGAAGCTGAACCCGCGCGCGTCGTCCGCGAGCTGGATGGATGAGAGGCCCAGGTCGAACAGGGCGCCGTCGAGCGCCCCGAAGCCGTGCTCGCCGGCCACGCTGTCACACCGGGCGAAGTTCGCGCGGGCGAGGACGAGCCGCTCGCCGAAACGCCCCAGCTGCCGGCGTGCGACCTCCAGCGCGGCAGGGTCGCGGTCGAGCCCGAGGAGGCGGCCCAACGGGGCGGTCCGATCAAGGATGGCGGCCGCGTGGCCTCCCGCGCCGACCGTGGCGTCAAGGAACCGAACGACAGCGCCCGCTTCGGCCCGCAGTGCCGCGGGGACCCCTGCACCCGCAAGCTGGACGAGTACTTCAGCGAGGAGGACCGGCTCATGAGGCCTCCCACCGCTAGATCCCAAGGTCCTTCAGGGTCTCGCCGATGGAGCGCTCCACCTCACCGAGGTGAGTGCGCCACCGCACGGGTTGCCAGACCTCGAGGTTCCGCGAGACGCCGACGACGACGGCCTCGTCGGTCAGGCCTGCCCAGTCGCGCAGGTGCTGCGGGATGACGATCCGGCCCTGCCCGTCCGGGTCCGCCTCATGCGCGCTCGCGACGAGGAATCGCTGGAATCGCACGACGGCTGGGTCCGTTCGGGGCCGTGTGGCGATGGCGGCGTTCAGGGACTCCCACTCCGGAGCCGGGAAGAGGGCCAGGCACTCGGGGTCCCAGCGCGTCACGACCGCTCCTTCCTTGAAGCGAGGCCGGAACTTTGCGGGGATCGCCAGCCGACCCTTCTCGTCCAGCTGGTGTGCGAACTCGCCGGCGAAGATGCTTTCCACTGACCCTTCCGACCGGAGGAGGTGGTTCCCCACCTTCCCCCACTGCTCACCACGCAGTGGGCAACTTACCCCACCATGGTTCGCTGTCAAGGGGGTAAGCGGGGAATTTTCAGGGGAGTTGCTCGCGGCTCGCGGTCCGATGGCGCGATGGTCACGTAGCGGGTGGCGACGATCGTGACGACTCGCCGCTTCGTCGGCTCGACCGTCCGGGGCCGCGACCCCAGGCCGCTTCGACCCCTGGCGCTAGGTCGGCCGCACCCGATCGACGACGTCCTCGAGCGCGCGTGCGGCGCGCTCGCGGATTCCCGGCTCGCGGTGCTCCGGCAGCGGTGAGCCCCACCACTCGAGGACCGAGGCGCCCCAGGTGAAGCCCGCGCCGAAGGCGACGAGCAGGACCTTGTCACCGCGATGCAGGCGGCCCTGCTCGGCTGCCTCGGCCAGAGCGATCGGGATGGAGGCTGCCGAGGTATTGCCGTACTTCTCGAGGTTGATGAACACCTTGGCCATCGGGATGTTGAGCCGCTTGGCCATGCCCTCGATGATCCGGCGGTTCGCTTGGTGCGGGATGACGATATCGACGTCCCCCAGCCGCAGACCGGCGTCGTCGATGGCCTCCTCGGCCGCGTCCGCCATCGACTTCACGGCCATCTTGAAGACCTCGCCGCCCTGCATGCGGATGAAGTGGTGACCCTTGTCGACGGTCTCGTGGGTCGCCGGCACTCGCGAGGCGCCGGCCTTCACGTAGAGCAGATCGCCCTTCGCGCCGTCTGAGTGCAGCACGGTCGACTCGATGCCGACCGAGGCGTTGGACGCCTCGAGCACCACCGCGCCCGCGCCATCGCCGAACACGACACAGGTGGTGCGATCGGTCATATCGAGCAGCCGCGAGAGCGTCTCGGCGCCGATGACGAGCGCGTTCTTCACCGATCCCGCGCTGATCATCCCGTTCGCGACCGCAAGTCCTGAGACGAAAGACGTGCACGCGGCCTCGATGTCGAATGCCCCGGCGCGCTCGGCGCCGAGGGCGGTCTGCACGAGGCACGCGGTCGCTGGCATGAGGTAGTCGGGGGAGCAGGTTCCGACGATGATGAGCTCGATCTCCGAGGGCCTCATCTTCGCCCGCTCGAGCGCCACGCGCGCGGCGCGCGTCGACATCGATGCGGTGCCTTCGCCGTCGGCCGCGAAGCGCCGCTCCTTTATACCGGTCCGCTCCGTGATCCACTGATCCGAGGTGTCGACGATCTTCTCGAGCTCGGCATTGGTCACCACGCGGGACGGCGCATAGAAGCCCCAGCCGGTCAGGACCGCGTTCTGTTTGGACACGCTAGGTCGGGTCCGGGCCTCGCTCCGTCGGCCGCGCCGGTGCGGCAGGTACCGAGAGCAGATCGTCGAGGGATCCGCTGTAGGTGCGAAGGAGCTCGTGGGTGTCGAGGACCTCGTCCAGCGTCACGGGAGGCTTGTTCCGCACCCCGCTCGGATGGTCCTGCTTCATCGCGACGGCCTTGGCCTCGTCGACGACGACGAGCAGCCGGAACTCGGTACGGCATGACGCACAGATCACCCGAACGATCCATGCGGACTCGACGCGCCCGACCAGCTTGATCTCCGAGCGCCCGTGGTCGGCGCCGCACGCCGTGCACCGGTACTCTCTCGCCTGCTCGCGCAGGTACCGGAGGATGTTCACGGCCCGACTGTACCTCCAAGCTGCCAGGCGAGGAACGACCATTGGTCGGCCAGATCATCGACCTGTTTCTGGAGCGGCTTGCCCACGCCGTGGCCCGCATCGCGGTCGACGCGCAGGAGCACGACCTCGGACTCCGGCCGTGCCTGAAGGAGCGCGGTCATCTTCCGCGCATGCATGGGATCGACGCGGCTGTCACCTTCGGCCGTCGTGAACAGAACGGGCGGGTAGCGCCGGCCGTCCTGGACATTGTGATACGGGGAGTACCGGCGGAGCCAGCGGTACTGCTCCTCGACCTCGGAGGACCCGTACTCGGCGATCCAGAAGCGCGCGATGAGGAGACGCTGGTAGCGCAGCATGTCGAGCAGCGGGACCTGGCAGACGATCGCCCCGTAGAGGTCCGGGCGCTGCGTCATGGCGGCGCCCATGAGCAGCCCGCCGTTCGAGGCGCCGTACGTGCCAAGCCGCTCGCGGACGGTCCAGCCCGAGGAGACCAGGTGCGCGGCGGCGGCGTGAAGGTCATCGAAGACGTTCTGCTTGTTCCCGAGCATCCCAGCGCGATGCCACGTCTCCCCATGCTCGGCCCCACCGCGGAGGTTCGCCAGAGCGAAGACGCCGCCGCGCTCGGCCCAGACGATCGCGCCCGCCGTGTAGGCCGGGGTCCGCGACACATTGAAGCCCCCGTATCCGGTCAGGACCGTCGGGACCTCGGCCGTTGGCCGCACGTCCTCGCGGTGGACGAGGAACATCGGCACCTCGGTCCCATCCTTCGACCGGTAGGTGGTCTGCTCCACCACGATCCGCGCAGCGAACGCTGGCTGGCCGGCCGAGACGAGAGGAGCGACCGCACCGCTGCGTGCGTCGAGGGCGAAGGCGCGCGGTGGCTGCGCGAACGACTGGTAGGTGAAGCAGGCGCGATCGCTCTCGACATCGCCACAGATCCCTGGCCCCGGGATGCTCGGCGCCAGCGCGCCGACGCCAGGGAGGGCCACCTCGCGCGCGAAGACGCCGTCGCGACGCCACAGCGCGAGCCTGGAGGTCGCGCGCTCGAGGCGGTGGACCATGATGTGCGCGCGTGTGAGATCGAACTCCTCGATCGCGTGGTCGCCCTCGGGCACCACCTCACGCCACTCGCCCGGGCTGTCGAACGGAGCGTGCATGATGCGGTAGCTCGGCGCACCGATGTTCGTCCGAATCCAGATCCCGTCACGGTCGAGCCGAGCCACGGCGAGTGCGTCCGCACCCTCGAGGACCGTCGCGAGCCCCCGCTCGGAGCGCTCGCGATCCAGCAGGTACAGGTCGTTGGTGACCCAGCCCCGGTACGCGGAGAAGAGGATCCATCGCCCATCCGGCGAGGACTGCACGCCGACGATGTCCTCCTTCGCGCGACCCTCGCCGAATACGACCGGGTCCCCCTCCCCTCGGTCGGGCGTAGCCCTTCCGGTGAGCTGGTGATACCTGACCCGACGCTGGTAGTGCTCGTCGCCGGGCGGCACCGTGCCGGGCGCCGGATGGACGACGTAGTAGAAGCCCTCCCCTGTCCAGGCGACCTGCGAGCGCTGCGTATGAGGGATCGCGATGCCGAGGTCCTCGCCGGTCGCGACGTCGCGCACGTGGAGCGTCGACATCTCCGTGCCGCCACGCGACAGTCCGACCGCGACGATCCTCGCGTCGGGCGACGGGTAGTACCAGTCGAGCGTGACGAGGCCGCCTGGATCGAGGGCGTTCGGATCGACTAGCGCGCGATCGGGTCCCGCGGTGCCCTCACGGACGTAGAGCGCGGCCTGAGCCTGCGCGCCTTCCCGGCGGACGTGGAAGACGTATCCAGCGACCGGGCGCGGTGTGCCGAGCAGACCGACCTCGAGAAGCTCCCGCAGACGCCTGGCGACCGCCGCGCTGTGCGGCAGCGCGTCGAGGACGGCCCTCGTGCGCGCATTCTGCGTCTCCGTCCACTCCGCGACACCCGGGCCCGCGCCGTCCTCCAGCCAGCGGTACGGGTCGACGATCGACTCGCCGAAGTACGTGTCGGTGACGTCGTCGCGCGGGGTCCGCGGCGGCGGCGGTATCACCCGGGGATGCTAGTGGCGTGTCCCGGAATGGCTCTGCTGGACACGCCACTGGTCAACGCACGCGGGACACAGGACGCGGCGGGACGATCAGCCGCTCCGCTTCAGGCGTCCCGTCCTTTTCGCGTACCGCTCGGCCCAGGTGAAGAGGCGCATGCCGAGGGGGATCGAGAGGGCACCGATGAGGAGCGCGGGCCAAACCAGTGGCCACAGCGCGATCAGGTCCGCGCCGTCCATCAGCGCGCGCCGCATGCCCTCGATGACGTAGGTCGCCGGCGACAGCACGGAGAGCGGCTGCAACCACGCCGGCAGCACTGTCGTTGGGTAATACACGCCCGACACGAGCAGCGTGACGGCCTGGACGATGTACGCCATCTGCAGGCCCTTCTCGGTCCAGATGAGCGGAAAGACCGCACAAGCGATACCCAGGCCGATGAATGCGACGGTGCCCACGCCGAGGAGCGCGATCGCGGACAGGGCGTTCGCGCGGGAGAGGTCGACGTCGACGAAGAGCATCACCGTGAACAGCACGAGCACGCTGATCACGGACGCGCGGATCACGGTGCCGATCGCCATGCCCACGAGATGCGTGAGGCGCGGCACGGGCGCCATGAACGTGTACTCGATGGTGCCCTCCCACTTCTCCCACGCGATGAGCTCGGCGATGTCCTCGAAGACGATGCCGAGGAACCGCCAGGCGATGGTGCCGACGAGCAGGTA
>JACDAF010000364.1 GCA_013695575.1 Chloroflexota bacterium
GTCGGTTACCAGCCGAAAGCGAAGCTCCTGGAGACCCTGCAGCAGCACGTCGCGGCGCCGAAGGCGTAGCCCGACCGCAGCATCTGCGAACTATCTGACATTCGCGCGGGACTCGTGGACGCCCCCGCACCACGCCGTCACAATTGAGGTGAGTTCCTAGCGGACTCACAAGAGAGTGCGGGGGCTCCGGTGAGTCCCTCGGTCTTCAAAACCGTTGACGGGGCGCTTACGCGTTCCGTGGTGGGTTCGACTCCCATGCACTCTCGCAGATGGCCGAAGAAACGCGCGTCCCGATCACGGAAGCAGTCAGCGGCGAGCCTGGGCGCACGTCCGCGACTGCCGCGCTGCGCTACCGCGATTTCCGGCTCTTCTGGATCGGCATGGTCGTCTCGAACGTCGGCAGCTGGATGCAGCTGTACGCCCTGGGCTACCTCGTCGTGCAGCTCGCGATCCGCGACGGCGTACCGCAGCTCGCGCCCTTCTACATCGGCGTGCTGGGGCTCGCGCGCGCTCTGCCCAGCCTGGCCTTCGGCCTGTTCGGCGGGGTGGTCGCGGACCGCGCGGACCGGCGAAAGCTGCTGCTCCTCACGCAGGTGGCGGCGACGCTGAATGCCCTCGCCATCGCGATCCTCACGATCACCGAGCGGATCAACATCGTCGAGGTCGTGGTCATCGGTGCGATCGGCTCGACGATCTTCTCGTTCGATGCGCCTACGCGTCAAGCGATGGTGCCGCGGCTGGTGCGCGACCGCGACCTCGTGAGCGCGATCGGCCTCAACTCGGTGGCCTTCAATGGGGCACAGCTGGCCGGCCCGGTGCTCGGTGGCATCTTGTACATCCCGTTCGGCCTCGGCGGGCTCTTCATGATCAACGCGCTCTCGTTCTCTGCCGTCATCGCGGCCCTGATCCTGATGGCACCGGTCCCGGCCGCAGCGCGGCAGCGCGACGTCACGGTGCTCCGGTCGATCCGCGAAGGTCTTGGCTACGTGCGGCACGACGTCGTCGTGCGCTGGATCATCATCCTCACCGCCGCCGCGGCGCTGCTCACGCGCCCGTGGATCCAGCTGCTGCCCGCGTTCACCGAGCAGATCCTTCGCGTCGGCGCGGTCGAGCTCTCGTGGCTCATGGGCGCGTCCGGGTTCGGCGCGCTCGGCGGTGCGCTCGTGACAGCGTCGCTCGGCAATCTTCGCCGGCGGGGGCTCATCCTGGTGATCAGCGCCTCCGCCATGGCGGCGCTGGTCGCGGTGTTCGCGCTGCAGCGCTCGCTGCTCATCGCGCTTCCGCTCCTTGCGCTGGTGGGCTTCGCGACGATGCTGTTCATGGGTATGGCGAACACGCTCGTGCAGACGCGAACGCCCGACCACCTGCGGGGACGCGTGATGAGCGTGCACACGATGGTGTTCCTCGGGGTCATGCCCCTTGGGACGCTCTTCCTCGGTGCGCTCGGCACGGTCGTGGGGGTCGACGTCGCGCTCTTCGCCGGCGCGCTTGCCGTCCTCGCGCTGGTCCTCTACGCAGCGGCGCGCGTGGCGCCGCTGCGCGATGCGGTCGCTACTTGGCGGAGCGCGCCTGTGCCGGTGCGGTCTCGCGCGTAGGCGTCGCGTCCGCACGCTTCGGGCGTCCCCTCGTGGCGAAACAGTGGGCACAGATCATCGCTTGGTTCTCGCCGGCGAGCTGGATGTAGGCCTCATTGCCACAGTCCACACAGGTGCCTGGTGCGTTCATGTGTCGCCTCCTCTTACGCGGGCGGAGCACGAACCCAGCCACGGAGGGCGCGTCTGTCTTTACGTGGCTTTTTCCGGTGTTGACAGCCACCCGCCACCCATTAATCTTCGAACATCTGTTCTAACGGAGGCCGGGCCGAGTAGGACGGACGGGGCGTGGCATGGGGAGCGTGGCAACCGTCGCGGCGCTGGACGGCGCGATCGCTCGGGTCGAGCGGCGTTACGGCTCGCGCGCGCTCGCGCGCGGGGCCTCCTTCGAGCGTCGCTCGGACGAGGGGGTGTTGCGCACCGGTACGGCGTTCGACCGGATCGCTGGCGGCGTGCCCACCGGCGCGCCGTGCGCGTTCGTCGGTACAGGTGCCTGCGGCAAGCTCGCGCTCGCACTCCGTGCGGTCGCCGCCGCGCAGCGTGACGGGGCGCACGTCATGTGGGTCGACCCGACGGCGTCGCTCGACGCGGTCGCCGCCTCGCACGCGGGGGTCGACCTGGATCGCCTGCTCGTGGTGCGCACGCGCAGGCGCGAGGATGCGCTCACCTCCGCCGCGGCCGCCTTGCGCAGCGGGGGATTCCGCCTCGTCGCGCTGGATACCGGTCCGGGGCTGTTGGCCTCATCGGTGCGCGCCGACGACGTCGCGCCGCTGGTCCCGCTCGTTCGTGGCTCGGCAGCGGCGCTCGTCGTCGTGACGGATCAGGCGCCGCGCCGGCTCGCACTCCTCACGTTCCGCTTCGAGCGCGTGGCCTGGGAGCGCGAGCTCGGCCGCACCACGGGCTGGACGTTTCGCGTCGCGGGTGCGCGGGGCGCCGAAGCGCTGTTCCATGCGCGCTCGTACCCACGCACGCTCCTCGATCTCGGCGTCCGCGGCGAGCTGCTCGAGGCGTCGGCATGAAGGTCTTCGCCGTCGCTCGGACGGCGCAGGCCGCTTCCGATGCCGCGCGCCAGCGCGCGCTCGACGCACTGCACACAGCGCTGCCGCGTGTGGGGGTGCTCGATCGCGGCGTCTACGCGTGCGACCTTCGGGGCACGCGGCGGCTGCTTGGCGCGCCGCTCGAGGTGGCGCGCCGCATCGTCGAGCTCTGCGAGCGCGCCGGCGCGACCTGCGCGATCGGCGTCGGACCGGGCACGTTCGTCGCGCGCGTGCTCGCGGATCAGACGCCGCTCGGCGAGACGCGAGAGCTCGCAATGGACGCGCGCGCGTTCCTCGCGCCGCTCCCCGTCGCGACGCTGCCACTCGACCCGCGCATCGTCGACGAGCTCGCGCTCATGGGCATCCGCGACGTCGCCGGGTTCGCGGCGCTCGATCGCGGGTCGGTCCTCGACCGGCTCGGCCGTGCGGCCGCCGCTGCCCACGCGCTCGCCTCGGGCATGGACGATCTGCCGGTGCACGGTGTGCCGCCGCGGCGCCGCATCCGTGCAGGGCGCCGCTTCGACGACGCGATCGGCTCGAAGGAGCAGCTCGTCTTCGCGCTCCGCGTGCTCGCCGACACGGTGGCGGACAGGCTGCGGGCCGACGGCCTCGCCGCGCTGCGGCTCGTGCTGCACGCCGAGCGCGAGGATGCGCCGGCGCTGCGCCTCGAGCGCGTCCTGCTCCCGCCGGCAGCTGAACCGGCCGCGCTCGTGCGCTCGCTCCGCTGGGCGCTCGATGAGCTGCCCCACCGAAGCTTCGTTTCGGCGGGGACCCCGGGGGACCGGCACGCGCTCGGGCGCATCGAAGCCGCGGCGATCGAGGCCGTGGAGGTGGAGCCGCTGCGCGGCAGACAGCTCGGGCTCTTCGCGCCGGACGGCGCGCACGCGGAGGAGGCCATCGCGGTCGCGCAGCACCTTCGCGGCCGTCTCGGTGCGGGTGCGGTCCTGCGCGCCCGCGTGCAGTCGCCGGACGCGCGGCTCCCCGAGCGCGAGGTCGAATGGACGGAGGTGGTCGCGTGAGCCGCTTGCTGGCGGAGCCTCTCCCCGTGCGCCTGGTCTGGTGCGAGGGCGAGCCGGAGGCGTTGCGCATCGGTGCGATGCGGCTTGCGATCGCGGAAGTCGTCCGGCGCTGGCGCGTCGACGCGGAGTGGTGGAACAGCGGTCCCGACCGCGACTATCTGACGCTCCGCACGGTCGATGGCCAGCTCATGGACGTGTATGGCGATCGGCGTTCTGGCGAGTGGTTCCTCCAACGGCTGATGGACTGATGTCTCCGACGGCGCGCGGACGCCGTCCGCGCGCACGCATCGCCACCTGACGCGAGATGTCCTTCGTTCACCTCCACTGCCACAGCGCATACAGCTTCCTCGACGGAGCATCGACACCGGAAGAGCTTGTCGACGCCGCCGCGGAGCAGGGGATGGACGCGCTCGCACTCACCGACACCGATGGCCTCTACGGCGCGGTGCGCTTCTGGGGGGCGGCAAAGGAGCGCGGGATCAAGCCGATCTTCGGCTGCGAGCTCGTGCTCCACGATCTCGGTAGCGGGCAGCGTCTCGTGCTCCTCGCGAAGGATCGCCAGGGGTGGACGAGCCTCTGTCGAATCGTGAGCGCCGCGCAGCTCGCGGGCGAGAAGACGAAGCCACGTGCGACCTTCGAGATGGTCGAGCGCGACGCCGCAGGGCTCCTCGCGCTCGTCGAGACCGAAGATCCGGTGACGCTGGCACAGCTCGCGGGTGTCTTCGGCGAGTCTCTCTATCTCGAGCTCGTTGACCGCTGGGGTCCGGACGACGAGGCCCGCTGCGATCGTCGCGACGCGCTCGCGAGCGAGCACGGCATCGCGACAGTGATCACGAACGACGTGCGCTACGCGCGACCGAACGGGCGGCGTCTCCACGACGTCATGCGCTGCATCGGCCTCGGCATGACCCTGGACCAGGCGGGCGAGCTCCTTGCGCGCGATGGGGAGCGGTGGCTCAAGACGGAGGCGGTACTGCGGGAGCGCCTCCGCCGGTTCCCTCACGCGTTTGCGAACACGCGCCGCATCGCGGACGCCTGCGACGTGGACCTCGACTTCGGGTTCCAGCGCCTCCCCGGCTTCCCCGCGCCGGAGGGGCACACCGCGTTCTCGTTCCTCTACTCCCTCTGTCAGGACGGTGCACGCGCGAAGTACGGGAGGATCACGCCCGCGGTCTCGAAACAGCTCGCGCACGAGCTCGACGTCATTCACACGTGCGGGCTCGCCGAGTTCTTCCTCATCAACTGGGACATCGTCCGGTTCTGCCGCGAGCGGCGGATCCCGGCGCAGGGCCGTGGCTCGGCGGCCGACTCCATCGTCGCGTACGTCCTCGACATCACGAAGGTCGATCCGATCGCCCACGACCTCCTCTTCGAGCGGTTCCTCACCGAGGACAGTCGGACCATGCCGGATATCGACCTCGACATCGCGACGAATGATCGCGAGGAGGTCATCCAGTATGTCTACCGCACGTACGGCGAGCGCTACGCGGCGATGGTCTGCAACGTCGTCACGTACCGCGCACGCTCGGCCTCGCGCGAGGTCGCGAAGGCGCTCGGCTTCCGCGCGGACACGATCGACCGCCTGGCTCGCGCGATCGATCACGTCGCCGTCGATCCGCGTGGGGGTGCAGGGGGAGGGCGGGGTCCGGCCGGGCGGGCGGTTCGAGCCGGCGAAGCCGGCGAGGGCGTCGAAGCGATTGGCCACCAGGACCGTGATGAAGCGCGCCCGAACGGCCGGACCCCGCTCTCCCCGGAGGACGAGCTCATCCACATGCTCGACGAGCGCGAGCGCGAGCGCTTACCGCTGTTCCGCGAGCTCACGCAGGCCATCGCCGACCTGCCGCGGCACCTGTCGATCCACAACGGCGGGATGCTCATCACCGCGCTCCCGCTCGTGGATACAGTGCCGATCGAGCGCGCGACGATGCCCGGCCGCAACGTCGTGCAATTCGACAAGCGCGACGTCGAGGATCTCGGTCTCGTGAAGATGGACCTGCTCGGCCTGCGCACGCTCTCGCTCATCAAGGACGCGGTCGCGATGATCGATACCGAGCACGGCGAGCGCCTCGATCTCGGCACGCTGCCGCTCGACGACCCCGCGGTGTACGACCTCATCTGCGAGGTCGACACGATCGGCGTGTTCCAGGTCGAGAGCCGCGCCCAGGCGCAGTCCCTCCCACGCGTGCGCCCGCGGACCTTCGCGGACATCGTCGTCCAGGTGGCGATCATCCGGCCGGGACCGCTTCAGGGGAACATGGTGAACCCGTACATCCGGCGCCGGCAGGGGCGGGAACCCGTGACGTACGCGCACCCCTCGCTCGAGCCGGCCCTCAGAGAAACGCTCGGCGTGATCCTGTTCCAGGAGCAGATCCTGAAGGTCGCGATGGCGGTGGCGGGGTTCAGCCCTGCGGCCGCGGACAAGCTCCGCCGCGCCATGAGCCGCGCGCGCTCGAGCGAGGACATGGAGCGGCTGCGCGCGCCGTTCGTCGAGGGCGCGGAGCACAGCGGGGTGGACGGGGTGATCGCGCACGAGATCTTCCGCCAGATCGCAGCGTTCGCGGAGTTTGGGTTCTGCAAGAGCCACGCGGCGGCGTTCGCGCTCACTGCGTATCACACCTGCCACCTGAAGCTCTACTACCCGGCCGAGTTCACGGTCGCGCTCCTCAACAACCAGCCCATGGGCTTCTACTCACCCGCGGTCATCGCCGGCGACGCGAAGCGCCACGGCATCCGCGTGCTGCCGGTCGACGTGAATGTGTCGTTCGCGAAGGCCGTGGTCGAGGAGCGAGGACGTGTGTTGGGGGCGGGGGTGTCTGCTTCGCTCGGTCGGTCACCTGCATCCACGATGGCGGCAGGTCCCTCCGGACCAACCCTTCGCTCAGTAGACACCCCCGCCCCCCATGACCGCGTGCCTGTCATGTCGTATGTGGCTGACGAGTCCGATCGAGGCCGCGCTCCCGGCCGCGACGAGATGCGCGATCTGTCACAGACCATCGCCCGCCACCGAGCCTGCCGCACGCATGACGTCCGGCTCGGGCTCGCCTCGGTGAAGGCGCTCGGGGACGCGGCGGCCGAGGCGGTCATCGCCGAGCGTGAGCGCGCGGGACCATTCCGATCGTTCGACGACTTCGCGAAACGCGTCGGGATCAAAGAGGAGGCGCTCCGAAACCTCGCGCTGGTCGGCGCGTTCGATTCGCTCGGCGAGTCGCGGCGGTCACTGCTCTGGCGGGCTCGTGATGCACACCGGACCTCGCCCGCGCTCGCCCGTCCGTCGCTCGCCTTCCCGAGCCCGGACGCGCCGCCGCTGCCCGAGCTCTCCGAAGCGGAGCTGACCGCGCTCGACTACCGGATCACCGGCATTCCGACCGGCCCACAGGTCATGCGGTTCTACCGCGAGCAGCTCGCCGCGCGCGGCGCCGTGACCTCGCTCGGGCTCGCGGCGCTGCGGCATGGCCAGCCGGTCACCGTCGCCGGGGCGATCGTCGTGAAGCAGCATCCGGGGACGGCCAAGGGCCACGTGTTCCTCTCGCTCGAGGACGAGGTCGGGATCTCGAACATCATCATCCGCCCCGCCACGTACCGCACGTTCAAGAGCACGCTCGACGAGCATGCGGCGGTGGTCGTCGAGGGGACGCTACAGCACGTCGATGGAGTGCTCTCGGTCCTGGCGCGCAGGCTCGAGGCGCTCGAGCTGTTCGTGCCCATCGCCGTTCGGGAGTGGCACTGACCGCAGATACGCCTGACACGCCGATGCGCCCCGCCTTGCGGCGGGGCGCATCGTCGAGGAAGGAAGGATGGGTAAGCGGGGAGGATCTAGTTCCCGAGCTTGTCC
>JACDAF010000049.1 GCA_013695575.1 Chloroflexota bacterium
CGATCCGCGGGGGGGCCGGCTGGTCGAGGGCGTCGCGGACCTCTTCCGGCTGGACCTCCGTCACGAGGTGCCGAACGCGCTCGTACTGCTCCCGGTAGCTTGGCGGCACTGCGTCGATGATAACCGACTTGGGCGGTCGGAAATGCGTCCGGAGCCCTATTTTCGTGACGCGGACCGGGGAGCGCGAGCCAGGCGAGCCGCGTTGACCGGTCGCGCGACGGTGGGCCCGGTACTCATCGCGATCGCCTACCTGGGGCTTTGTGGGCCTCGGACTCCCCGATGGTGGTCGGGCAGGAGGGCGCGGCAGCCGACGCACGGGATGAGCGGAATCGGGGTCTGCGCGCCTAGGTGGCGACCGGCTCCGGCTTGCGCTCTTCGACGACCTTCTCGATCACGAGCTTGCCGTCGCGCGGCTCGATCTTCACGGTGTCGCCCGACCGGAAGCCGCCCTGCAGCAGCATTTCCGCGAGCGGATCCTCGATCTCGTTCTGGATCGCACGGCCGAGCGGGCGCGCGCCGAAGTTCGAGTCGTAGCCGACCGTCGCGATGTGGTCCATCGCCTCCTCGGTCATGACGAGCGCGATTTCCTGTGAGGCAAGCTGCTTCTTCACGCGTCCAAGCTCGATCTCGACGATCTGGCGGATCTCCGGCTTGGTGAGCGGCTGGAACACGACCGTCGCGTCGATGCGGTTGAGGAACTCCGGCCGGAAGAACCGCTTCATCTCGTCCTGGACCCGCTCCTTCATCCGCTCATAGGCAGCCATCGCGTCGGCGTCATCACCGCTGCCGACCTTCGAACGGAACCCAAGCGCGGCCTCGCTCTTCAGCATCTTCTGGGCGAGGTTGCTGGTCATGATGATGATCGTGTTGCGGAAGTCGACCGTCCGGCCTTTCGCGTCGGCGAGGCGGCCTTCGTCGAAAATCTGCAGGAGGATGTTGAACACTTCCGGGTGCGCCTTCTCGATCTCGTCGAGGAGGATCACGCAGTAGGACTTGCGGCGGACGGTCTCGGTGAGCTGCCCGCCCTCTTCGTAGCCGACGTAGCCGGGGGGCGACCCGACAAGACGCGACACGTTGTGCCGCTCCATGTAGTCGGACATGTCGATCTTCACGATGTTGTCCTGGTTGCCGAACATGAATTCGGCGAGGTTGCGCGCGAGGTGCGTCTTGCCGGTACCGGTCGGACCGACGAAGAAGAAGACGCCGATCGGTCGGCGCGGGTCCTTGAGACCGGCGCGCGCGCGGCGCACCGCCCGGGAGATCGTCTTGATCGCGACATCCTGGCCGATGACCTTGCCGTGGAGCGCCTCCTCCATCTTCAGCAGCTTTTGGGTCTCTTCCTCGGCAAGACGACGCACGGGGATTCCCGTCCACATCGAGACGACCTCGGCGATGTCCTCGTCTGTGACTTCCGGGCGCTTGGCGGATTGCGCGAGCAGCCAATCGGCTCGCGCCTGCTGCAGTTTCTCCTGCTGGCTGCGCTCCTGCTGGCGGAGCGAGGAGGCGTCCTCGTAGCGCTGACCTTCCATGGCCGATTCCTTCTCGGTGACGATCCGGTCGAGCTCCTTCTGCGCGTCCTTCACGTCCGCGGGAAGCGTCGAGTAGCGGAGCCGGACGCGGCTGGCCGCCTCGTCCATGAGGTCGATGCCCTTGTCGGGCAGGAAGCGATCGGTGATGTACCGCGCCGAGAGCTCCGCGGATGCCTTCACCGCCTCGTCGGTGATCGCGACCTTGTGATGCTCCTCGTAGCGCGAGCGGATCCCCATGAGGATGTCGATCGTCTGCTCAATGGTCGGCTCCTCGACCATGACGGGCTGGAAGCGGCGCTCGAGCGCCGCGTCACGCTCGATGTACTTGCGGAACTCGTCGAGCGTAGTCGCGCCGATGCACTGGAGCTCGCCGCGCGCGAGCGACGGCTTCAGGATGTTCGCCGCGTCGACTGCGCCCTCGGCCGCACCGGCACCTACGAGCGTGTGGAGCTCGTCGATGAAGAGGATCACGTCGTGCGCGTTGCGAAGCTCTTCGATGATCTTCTTGAGACGCTCCTCGAACTCGCCGCGATACTTGGTACCCGCAACGAGCGAACCGATATCGAGCGTGAGCAGGCGCTTGTTCAGGAGCGTCTCGGGCACGTCACCCTTCACGATCCGGTGCGCCAGCCCTTCCGCGATGGCCGTCTTGCCGACGCCCGGCTCGCCGATCAGCGCGGGGTTGTTCTTGGTGCGGCGCGAGAGGATCTGAATGACGCGCTCGATCTCCTTCTCGCGCCCGATGACCGGATCCACCTGGCCGGAGCGCACCATCGCGGTGAGGTTGACCCCGAGCTGGTCGAGGGTCGGCGTCTTGGAGCCTGTCGCCTTGCCGCCGGCCGAGGCGGTCTCAGCGGTCGCCGGGTGCTGCTGGCCAAGCGTCGCGATGACCTGGTGCCGGACCTTCTCGAGGGAGACGCCGAGGGATTCCAGGACGCCGGAGGCGATCCCCTCGCCCTCGCGGACGAGGCCCAGCAGGAGGTGCTCCGTACCGACGTGGCTGTGGCCGAGCTTGCGGGCCTCATCGATCGCGAGCTCGATGACCTTCTTCGTTCGCGGGGAGAGGGTGATCTCGGCGGGGGTCGTCGTGGAGTCGCCGCGGCCGATGATGAACTCGACCGCCGTGCGGACCTTCGACAGCTCCACACCCAGCGAGTCGAGCACCCGCGCAGCGACGCCCTCACCTTCGCGCACAAGGCCGAGCAGCAGGTGCTCAGTCCCGATGTAGTTGTGGTTGAAGCGGATCGCCTCGTCCTGCGCGAGCGCGAGGACGCGCTTCGCCCGATCGTTGAATCGATCGAACGGGCCCATCTACGTCACCGGCGACCGCTGCGTCATCGACTTTCGATGATACTCGCGGCCGAGCCGCATGGGCCCTCAGGTCTCAGTCGACTCGTGCCTGGCGCACCGACAAGACGTGCCACACTATCGCCGGCTGGAGCCTTCCCGGGCCTGTCCATGAGGAGGTCGAGGTCAATTTCACCGCGCGCTGGCAGGACCGTCTCGAGCACGTGGCCACCCTGCTCTGCGCTGAAGGCGCGGCGATCCTGGCAATCCAGGACGGCGACGTCCGCACTCTCTTTTCGTACCGGCTTGATGATGTGCTCTCGTGGCGCGACGTGCTCGGTGAGGACGCGGTGCGGTCTGTGCTCATGGATCGGTCCGGTTCCACCGCGGCGATACCCGCGGAGCGCTGGGGCGAGTCGGTCGCCTATGCCCTCCTGGCGCCGATCACCACCGGCCCGGACCACAGCGTTCTCTGCGCGATGCGCCACGGCACTCCGTTCGATGCCTTCGAGATCGTGGCCGGCGAGGCCGCGGCGCGCCTGCTCTCGCTGGAGCTCGCGGATGCGCCGGAGGATGATCTCGGCCGCATCGAGGGCACGATGCAGCCGGCGCCCGGCGGGCGCGACCCGGCGACGCAGCCTGCCCCGCGGCCTGTGACGCCGAGGCTCCGCGTCGCCGTGGTCGAGTCGCAGCCCGCGACACGGATCGGTCTCGAGGCGATCGTGGAGCGTGCGGGCCTGACGGTCGCCGTTTCGTGCGCGACGGTCGCGGAGGCGATCACGCGCCTGGCCGAAACGCGCTGCGAGGTCGCGATCGTGGGGACGCTCGCGGGCGGCTCCGCGAGCGACGCGGTGACGCGGTTGCGGGAACACTCGCCCGTCCCCATCCTCGTCATCACGGACGTGCGTGCGGGAGCCCACGCGGCGCTGCGCGCCGGTGCGAGCGGCCACCTGGCACGCGAGGCCGCGCCATCGAGCATCGTCGCGGCGCTCCAGGCAGCGGCATCAGGGCTCGCGGCTGTGGACATGTCAGTTCTCCGTGGGCTGCTGCAGACGCCCGCCGATCAGGCTATCGCTGGCGAGACGACTGATGATGATGAGAGCCCCGCGGACCCGTCTGCCGAGCCTGCGCGTGCGGCGATTGTCGAGCGCGAGCGCGGGCCCGCACGTACGGCCGACACGCTGAGCCCGCGTGAGCTGGAGCTGCTCCGCTACCTGGCCGAGGGCTACACCAACAAGGAGATCGCCCGGGTGATGGTCCTCGCCGACGACACGGTCAAGAAGGGTGTCCAGTCGCTCATCGCGAAGCTCGGGGCCACCGACAGGACGCACGCGGTCGTCCTCGCGCTCCGGAGCGGGCTGATCCG
>JACDAF010000113.1 GCA_013695575.1 Chloroflexota bacterium
TCCGCGTGGCGCATGACGCCGGTGCCGGGGTCGGTGGTGAGCACGCGCTCGAGCTTGCGGCGCCCGAGCTCGCTCCCGTCCGCGATCGCGACCATCCCTGCGTGGATCGAGTTGCCGATGCCGACGCCGCCGCCGTGGTGCACCGACACCCATGTCGCGCCCGCGGCGGTGTTCACGAGTGCGTTCAGGATCGGCCAGTCCGCGATCGCGTCGCTCCCATCCTTCATGGCCTCGGTCTCGCGGAACGGTGAGGCGACCGAGCCGGAGTCGAGGTGGTCGCGTCCGATGACGATCGGCGCGCTGATCTCGCCCCGGCGCACGAGCTCGTCGATCCGCAGCCCGAACTCCGCGCGCTCGCCGTAGCCGAGCCAGCACACGCGCGCCGGAAGACCCTGGAACGGCACGCGCTCGCCCGCCAGGCGGATCCACCTGGCGAGCGTATCGTCACGCGGAAAGAGCGACAGCACTTCGCGGTCGGTGCGGCGGATGTCGTCGGCGCTCCCCGATAGCGCGACCCAGCGGAACGGACCCCGGCCTTCCGCGAACAGCGGCCGGATATAGGCGGGCACGAACCCCGGGTACGCGAACGCGTCGGCGAAGCCGCCGGCCTTCGCCTCGCCGCGCAGGTTGTTCCCGTAGTCGAAGGCGACGGCACCCGCCCGTTGGAGCTCGACGATCGCGGCGCACTGGCGCGCGATGCTCTCGCGTGACGCGTGGATGTATGCCTCGGTGTCGGAGAGCCGCAGCACCGCGGGGCTCCTGACGTCCGGCACGTAGCCGTCGAGCGGGTCATGGGCGCTCGTCTGATCGGTGACGACATCGACCCGCACACCGCGGCGGACGATCTCGGGGTACGCCCATGCCGCGTTCGCGATCACGGCGATGCTCCGCGGCTCGCGCGCAGACACGGCTGTCGCCGCGGCCGCGAGCGCGGCGTCGAGGTCCGTCGCGATCTCGTCGAGGAAGCCATCGCGGAGGCGCCGCTGCGCGCGCGCGTCATCGACCTCGACGACGAGGGCCACGCCCTGGTTCATCGTCACGGCGAGCGGCTGCGCGCCGCCCATCCCGCCGAGGCCGGCCGTGAGCACGAGCTTCCCGGCGAGCGTGCCGCCGAAGTGCCGCTTCGCGACTGCGGCGAAGGTCTCGTAGGTGCCCTGCAGGATCCCCTGGGTCCCGATGTAGATCCAGGAGCCCGCCGTCATCTGCCCGTACATCGTGAGTCCGGCGTCCTCGAGCTCATGGAACGTCTCCCATGTCGCCCACGCTGGAACGAGCAGCGAGTTCGCGATGAGCACGCGCGGCGCCCACTCGTGCGTCCGGAACACACCGACGGGCTTTCCCGACTGCACGAGCAGCGTCTCATCGTCCTTGAGCCGGCGCAGCGTGTCGAGGATGCGCTCGAACGCGGGCCACGACCGCGCCGCGCGGCCCGTTCCGCCGTAGACGACGAGGTCCTCGGGCCGCTCGGCGACCTCGGGATCCAGGTTGTTCTGGATCATCCGGAACGCGGCCTCCTGCGGCCAGGCGAGGCAGGACAGCCGGGATCCGCGAGGCGCTCGGATCGTTCGCTGGGCGACGCTCATCGCGCGTCGAGCGTACCCCTTGGGACGCTGCCGAGGACGCTCTCGCGCTCGTCAGGCTCGACCCGCCGCTGGGCTTATCTAGGCGAGCTCAGCTACGCGGAGCCGCACCGCGGCCGTCAGCACCTCGCGCGCGATCACGTCTGACATGGTCGCGACCTCACCGGAGAGCGCGCGATCCTCGTCCAGCGTCGGCACGTGCTCGCGGATCACCCGACGCGCCTCCTCGAGCGCCGCCGTCGAGCGCATCCCAAGAAGATCCATCCCCTGCGCCGCGCACAGGGACTCGATCGCGAGCACGTCGCGCGTGTTGCGGACGACATCCGCGAGCTTCAGCGCCGCGTGCAGTCCCATGCTCACGTGGTCCTCCATCCCCGCCGAGGTCGGGACCGACTCGACGGACGCCGGGAAGGCACGCAGGCGGTTCTCCGCTACGAGAGCGGCGGCTGTGTACTGCGCGACCATGTAGCCGCTGTTCCGCCCCGGCTCACGGGCCAGGAACGGGGGCAGGCCCGAGGTGTGGCCGTTGGTGATGCGATCGATGCGCGCCTCGCTGATGTCGGCCAGCTCCGCGGTGGCGATCGTGGCGAGATCGAGCGCGATAGCGACGGGCTGCCCATGGAAGTTCCCGCCGCTCACGACGCGGCCATCCTCGGCGAACACGAGGGGATTGTCCGTGACCGCGTTCACCTCGATCTCCAGGACGCGACGGACGTAGGCGAGCGCGTCTCGCGTCGCACCGTGCACCTGCGGCATGCATCGGACGGAGTACGGGTCCTGCACGCGCGGGTCGTCCATCCGGTGCGAAGCGAGGATCGAGGAGCCGTCCACGAGCGCGCGCAGGTTCGACGCGACCACGCGCTGGCCGGGATGTGGTCGGGCGTCATGGAGCGCCTGAGTCCACGGTGCGTCGGTCGAACGGAGGGCCTCCGCCGTGAGCGCGCCCACGACGTCGGCCGTGGTCGCCAGCACCTCAGCGTCGTGGAGCGCGAGGCAGCCGACCGCGGTCATGACCTGAGTGCCGTTGACGAGCGACAGGCCCTCCTTGGGCGCGAGCTCGATCGGCCGAAGACCGGCGTGCCGGAGGGCGTCGCCCGCGCTCTTGCGCTTGCCGTCATGGAACGCCTCGCCCTCGCCGATCATCGCGAGCGCGGCGTGGGCGAGCGGCGCGAGATCGCCGGACGCACCGACACTGCCGTGACGGGGGATCACGGGGAGCACACCACGGTTCAGCATGTCCAGGAGCAGGTGCACGGTCTCCGGCCGGACCCCGGAGCGGCCCGTGGCGAGCGTGTGGGCCCGCAGCAGGAGCACCGCGCGGACCACGTCCAGCGCGAGCGGCTCTCCGACGGCCACCGAGTGGCTGCGCACGAGGTTCCGCTGGAGCGCGCGAAGATCGGCCGGCGCCACACGCACCTGCGCGAGATCGCCGTATCCGGTGTTCACGCCGTAGATCGCGGTCTCGCCCTCGGCGAGCCTCGTGACGAGCCTCGCGGCGTCGGCCATCCGGTGCTCGGACCCACGGTCGAGCGCGACGG
>JACDAF010000118.1 GCA_013695575.1 Chloroflexota bacterium
GGTGCAGCCTATCCTCCGGCGGATGCGGCGCTGGTCGGCGGGCGATTCGGTCCTATGGCGGACCGGCCGAGACGGCAAGGTGTGGAGCGCCCATCCGATGAACGTCGTGCGCGATGGCGAGGCCCTCGTTGCGCTCTGCATCCGTCCCGGTGTGACGATCATGCGGCGCAGCGGCCTGCGCGGCGGACCGCGCGGCAGGAACCTGATCTTGTGGGACGGGGGTCATGAGCCGCGCGAGTGGCACACGAACCGGGCCCTCATCCTGAACCGTCCTGGCGACGCCCACTCGGTGCATCTCTACTGGAACGGGCGGGACGAGTTCATCGGGTGGTACGTCAACCTCGAGGCGCCATGGCGCCGGCACGCGCTTGGCTTCGACAGCGAGGACCATGACCTGGACGTCCTCATCGCGCCGGATCTGTCCGGGTGGCGGTGGAAGGACGAGGACGAGCTCGCCTTCGCGATCGCGAACGGCCGCTTCACGGAGGACGACGCGCAGCGATTCCACGCGGAGGGCCTGCGCGCGATCGATCGGGTGCTGCGCCGTGAGCCTCCGCTCGACGAGCCGTGGGAGCGCTGGCGGCCGGACCCGTCGTGGCTGCTGCCTGCATTGCCGCCGGGGTGGGACGCGCCCGCATGAGCACGGACCGGGGACGACGCCGGCCCAGCGTGCAAGGGTGAGCGATCTCCCTCGCGACGAGGCGTGGAGCGAGGACGAGCGGCGCACCCACCAGCGCCACCGCCTCAGGGAGATGCTCGCGGAGGTGCTGCCGGCGAATGCGTTCTACCGCCGCAAGCTGGGAGAGCGGGCCTCGCTCGATGAGTGGAGCGCGCTCCCGTTCACGACAAAGCGGGAGCTGAGCGCGGACCAGGCCGAGCACCCGCCCTACGGATCGAACCTCACCTATGAGGTCGAGCGCTACGTCCGGCTGCACCAGACGAGCGGCACCACGGGACAGCCGTTGCGCATCCTCGACACGGCCGAGTCGTGGCGCTGGTGGTCCGACATCTGGCTCCGCGTGTACCGGGCCGCCGGCGTCACGGCCCGCGACCGGATCTTCTTCGCGTTCTCGTTCGGGCCGTTCATCGGCTTCTGGTCGGCCTTCGCGGGCGCGCAGTCGATCGGGGCGCTCTCCATCTCCGGCGGCGCGCAGTCGTCGGCAGAGCGCCTCGCCGCGATCTCGGCGACAGGCGCGACGGTGTTGCTCTCGACACCGACGTATGCGCAGCGTCTCGCGGAGGTCGCGCGCGCCGGCGGCATCGAGCTCTCAGCTTCGACGCTGCGCACAGCGATCCACGCGGGCGAGCCCGGTGCCTCGATCCCCGCGACACGCGAGCGCATCGAGGCCGCGTTCGGCCTGCGCGCGTTCGACCACACGGGCGCGACGGAGGTCGGGCCGACGGGGTTCTCGTGCGAAGCGCGTGACGGCGTCCATCTCGTCGAGAGCGAGTTCGTCGTTGAGATCGTCGATGCCGACGGCACGTCACGAGAGGAGGGCGAGGGGGAGCTCGTCCTCACCAATCTCGGCCGCTGGGGGTCCCCCGTCATCCGCTACCGCACGGGCGATCGCGTCGTCGCGCGGCGCCGTAGCTGCGTGTGCGGCAGGACGCTCGTGAAGCTGCGCGGCGGGATCCTCGGCCGCGTGGATGACATGGTCACCGTCCGCGGCGTGAACGTGTTCCCGAGCGCGATCGAGAATATCGTCCGACGCTTCGCGGACATCGACGAGTTCCGGATCGAGCTGTACCAGGAGCGCGGCATGGACGCGCTCCGATGCGTGATCGAGCCGCGCTCCGGGGTCGCGGGCGATCTGCCGGATCGCCTCGCCGAGGCGATCCACCGTGATGTCGGCATCCGTTGCGCGGTGAAGGTCGCGGCCCCGGGCTCGCTGCCGCGCTTCGAGGCGAAGGCGAAGCGCTTCACACGGATCGAGAGCTAGGCGAAGGGGCGGCTCTCGCCGCCCCTTCGTCCGTCATGGAACCGGATGCGCTAGCGCGCCGCCTAGCCCGCGGGGGGCCGGCTACGTGCGCTTCGCAGCCTCGACGGCGCGCTGCACCTTTGCCTTCGCCTCTTCGCTGTCGGCGTACCAGCTCGCAACGAGCCGGCCGGCCGTCTCGCGGCCGCCGAGGCCGAACGCGAGGCCGAGGGCGAGCGCGAGCGCGCCCACGAGGCCCATGAACAGTGTGTTCACGAGCGTTGTGGCGATGCCGAGCTGGTTGATCGCCACGACGATGCCGAAGCCCCAGACCGCGTACGAGGCGACCTTGGCGAGCAGCTGCGGGTTCCCGAACTCGGCTTCGCTCGCTGCGCCCTGGACGACGCGCGAGATCGCCGTCGCCGCGAGCCCGGCGATCACGAGGACGACGAGGGCCACGACGAGGTTGGGCAGGAACAGGAGCAGCGACTTCAGGACGTCGGAGACCGCCGGAAGGCCGAGCGCGTCGAAGGCCGCGACGAGCACGATGAGGCGGATGAACCACTTCGCGAGGCCGGCGAGCACGCCGGAGGCGTCGGTCTTGACACCCATCTTGGTGACGAAGCCGGATATTCCGGCGCGCTGCGCAATGTCGTTGAACTTGATCGTGCGGAGGATCGTGGCAACCAGCTTCGCGACGATGCTCGCGATGAACCAACCGATGATGACGATCGCGAGGAAGGCGATGATCTTCGGGATGCCGCCGAGTAGGAGAGCGAGAGCTGCGGCGATCGACGTCGTCACGGCGACGCCGAGGTCGGTGATCGGTGTGACAGGCATGGTCTACCCCCTTATTGCTGAATGGTCGCTTCGCTACGCAGATGCATAGTGTCTGCCACACGGAAAAGGAGGCGGCTCTCGCCGCCTCCTTGTCACGGAGTCGTGTGGCCGGCTGCTAGTGGCAGGCCTTGGCCGTGCCGCCCTCGCCCGCCG
>JACDAF010000120.1 GCA_013695575.1 Chloroflexota bacterium
CGCCCCGCAGAGTACCGTTGAGCCTGGTGGGCGAACGTCTTCCGCTCTTTCCCCTTGGGACCGTGCTGTTCCCGGAGATGCTCATGCCGCTGCACGTCTTCGAGCCGCGGTATCGACTCCTGGTACACCGCGCGCTCCAGCAGGACCGTTCATTCGGGATCGTGCTCGTGAAGGAAGGGGCCGAGACCGGCCACAACGTGCCGCACGAGGTCGGTACGTCGGCCTCGATCGTGGGACACACACCGCTCGAGGACGGACGCTCGTTCGTCGTGGTGCGCGGGGTCCGGCGTTTCCGGCTCGGCTCCGTCGACGAGGGAGCGGAGCCGTACCTGGTCGGCGATGTCACCTGGCTCGACGAGGATGACGGCACCGGCAGCGAGCGCCTCGCGGACGCGGCGGCCGATGCCTTCAGCGAGTACCTCAATGGGATCGTCGCGGCCACGAAGGAGCCGCGGACCGAGGCCAGCGAGACCGCGGAGATGCGCGAGGGCAGCCCTCGTGACGTCGCGTATCGCGTCGCTTCGGGCCTGGCCATCGAAGCCGACGAGCGCCAGCGTCTGCTCGAGACAGCGACCGTCGAGGAGCGTCTTCGCTCTGAGCTGCGGCTTCTCGAACGCGAGAACGGCCTCATCCGCGAGCTGCTGCTGCGGCTGAACACGAGCGGCGAGGGACCGACCCTCAACTAGGTCAAACCCCGGTCCCGACGCTAACCGAGCCCGTCTGCGAAGCGGATAACGCCGTCAGTCACCGTTCCGGTCACCCTCGCCCCGAGCCACCCGTCTGAAGGGAGCGACAGGAGATCGCGGTCGATGATCGTCGCGTCGCACAACATTCCCGGGGCGAGCGTGCCGCGCACGTGCTCGCGTCCAGTCGCGTATGCGACCCCGGCCGCGTACCCGGCGAGCGCCTCAGTCAGCGTGAGCGCCTGCTGCGGATGCCAGCGGTCCGCGTCGCCGGGCCGTTGCCGCGCCACAGCGGCGTAGATCCCGAGCAGCGGATCGATCGGCTCCACCGGCGCGTCCGAGCCGAATGCCAGGACGGCGCCGCCACTGGCTAGCGTGCGCCACGGATATGCGCGCACCGCGCGATGGGAGCCCCAGTACCGATCCACCAGGTCGCGATCGCTGATCGCGTGGAGCGGCTGCATCGACGCGATGACACCGAGCCGCCCGAATCTCGGCAGGTCCTCTTCGCGCACGAGCTGGACATGCTCCAGGCGCTGGCGAAGCCCTGGATGCGTGCGACGCGTGGGCTCGATCGCGTCGAGCGCGATCCGGACCGCGCGGTCGCCGATCGCGTGGATGGCTACGGCGATGCCGGCTGCGGCCGCGCGCACGACCTCACGAGAGAGCGCGTCCGGCTCGATCGTGAGGATGCCGCACTCGTCGCTGCCCTCGTACGGCTCCTCGAGCGCCGCGGTCTGCGACCCGAGCGCGCCGTCCGCGAAGATCTTGCAGTGGCCCGTGCGCAGCCACGCGTCACCGTCGGCGGTGCGCCAGCCCGCCGCGATCGCCTGATCGAGGTCCGCGCGCGGTATGCCCATGTCCACACGCAGACCAAGCTCGCCGCGGGCGTGGAGCCGCAAGAGCGCGTCGCGGGCGTTCGCCTGCTCGAGATCCTCGATCGCCGTGATGCCGCATCGCCACGCTTCTCGCTGCCCGAGCCGGACGGCATCGAGGCACTCCGCCTCGGACGGACCTGGGACGACGCGGTCGATGAGCAGGTTCGCGTTCTCCTTCAGGACGCCCGTCGGGAGACCGTCCAGCCCACGCTCGATCTCGCCTCCTGCGGGAGATTCGGTGTCTCGACCGATCGAAGCGGCACGCAGCGCGGCAGTGTTGAGCCAGCGCGCGTGACCGTCGCGGCTTCTCAGCGCGGCCGGGCGTTCGCCCGTCGCGCGGTCGAGCTCGGCGGCCGTGGGCCAGCGTCCCCAGCGATTCTTGTCGAAGCGACCGCCGAGGAGCCATGCGCCTTCCGGCAGCTCGCGAGCACGGTCCGCGACGAGCTCGAGCGCGACCCCGAGCGTTGTCGCGTCGCGGAGGTCGACCTGGCCCATCTGGACCGCCCACCACATGAAGTGGACGTGCGCGTCGCTCCAGCCGGGCACCATCAGGCCACCACGGAGGTCGACTCGCTCCGCCCCGGCGGCCGCACGGGAGAGCTCGGCGCGCC
>JACDAF010000131.1 GCA_013695575.1 Chloroflexota bacterium
GGAAGTCCTTCGCCTCGAAGTTCTCGCGCACGTAATCGAACGCCAGCCGCGCCGCGCGAACGTTCAGCTGACCGACCTCTGACCGCTTTCCCTTGAACTGCCCGATGATCACCTCGGACACGAGCTCCAGCGGGAACTCGCACAGCGCGAGCGACGACCCGAGGGCGACGACGTTCTTCATGACCTCGTAGCGCCGTGCCTGTTCGCCCTTGCCGACCTCTTCGAGCGCCTTCTTGATGATCTGCATGAACGGAACCCCGAAGAAGCTGACGCCCGGCTGGCCGGCCGGCGGCTCGTAGCCGATGTCGGAGTCGAAGATCACGCCGCCCTTCTCCGACACCTCGTGGAGGTGACCCGTGTGGGTGCCCCAGCGCCGGTCGTCGCCCGAGAGCGTCTCGTGGTCGAGCGCGACCAGGATGTCAGTCTTCTCCCGGTACGAGCGAACGTCGTCCTCGCTCACCCGGACCCGGTAGAAGGAGTGCTTACCCATGATGTTGGAGTGGTACTCGATGTTGGCGTAGACACGCAGGCCCGCGCGGCTGCAGGCCTTGGCGAACACTTCGGCGGAGGCATTGATGCCGCTCCCCTGGGGTCCTCCGATCATCCAGGTGAGCTGATTCTTCTGCACGAAAGGACACCTATTGTACGCGCATGAGCACGCGGGTCGAGGGTGTCGTCCCGGAGCGCGCGCGCGCCCGTCGAACCGTGACCTCCCGGTGAGCGAGTGAGCACGCGCGTCGAACGCGACACGCTTGGCGAGGTCCACGTGCCCCGCGAGGCTCTCTGGGGCGCGCAGACGCAGCGGGCGGTCGAGAACTTCCCGATCAGCGGGCTGCACGCCTTCCCGGCCTTCATCCGGGCGACCGTGCGCGTGAAGCGCGCCGCGGCGGTCGCGAACGCGCAGGCCGGCCGGCTTGCCGTGGACGTCCGCGACGCCATCATCGGTGCCGCCGACGCGATCCTCGAGGGCGCGCACCACGATGCCTTCGTGGTCGATGTCTTCCAGGCAGGTGCCGGGACCTCGCACAACATGAACGCGAACGAGGTGATCGCGAACCTCGCCGAGGAGCTGCTCGGCGGCACACGCGGTGAGTACGCCAGGGTGAACCCGAACGACCACGTCAACATGGCGCAGTCGACGAACGATGTCACGCCAACGTCCATCCGCCTCGCGCTCCTGGAGCTGACAGCTCCGCTCTGTGAGGAGCTCGAGAGGCTCGCCGACGCGTTCGCGGCGAAAGCCACCGAGTACGCGGACTGCGTGAAGCCCGGGCGCACCCACCTCCAGGACGCGGTGCCGATGACCTTCGGCCAGGAGTTCGGGGGCTGGGCCGCGCGCATGCGCTCGGTCGCGGCGCGGACCCGTGCCGGCCGGGTAGAGCTCTGCGAGCTCGGGATCGGCGGGACGGCGGCGGGCACCGGCCTCAACGCGGATCCGGAGTTCCGCGGCCGTGTGTGCGCCCTGCTCGCGGAGTGGACGGGCGAGCCGATCGTGCCGGCGGCGGACCTGTTCGCCTCGATGCAGTCAACGGCGGCGTTCGCTCGCATCTCGAGCGAGATGCGCACCGCCGCGATCGAGCTCTCGAGTGTCGCGAACGACATCCGGCTCATGGTCTCGGGGCCGCGCACCGGCTTCGGCGAGCTCGTCATCCCAGCGGTGCAGCCCGGCTCCTCCATCATGCCGGGCAAGATCAATCCTTCGATCGCCGAGATGGTCGACCAGGTCTGCTACCAGGTCATCGGCAATGACACCGCGGTGATGCTTGGCGCCCAGGCGGGCCAGCTCGAGCTGAACGTCATGATGCCAGGCATGAACTTCGCGCTCGAGCTCTCGGCGACGATCCTGACGAGTGCCACGCGCGTCTTCCGTGAGCGTTGCGTCGAGGGCATGCGCGTGGATGAAGCCCGTGCCAAAGAGCTGCTCGACGCCAGTCCACCGCTGCTCGTCACCGCGTTGGCCCCGCACATCGGTTACGCCCGCTCCGCCGCGCTCGTGAAGCGTGCGCTGGCCGAGAAGCGGTCCCTCATGGAGGTTGCCCTCGAGGAGAAGGTCCTGCCGGAGGCCGACCTGCGCCGGGTGCTCGACCCGCTGCCCATGACGAGGGGCGGCGTGCAGGCGTAGAACGGCGCCGGCCCGTTAGCTGCCGACGATCTCCGTCCGGTCCATCACCTCGATGACCCCTGGCACCCGACCAGCCACCTCTTCGGCGCTCTCGGCATCCACCATGTCAGCAACGGGCCCGCGAAGTATCGCAACGCCCTCGCGGACCTGGACCTCGAGGCCCAGATCCGTGGTCATGGCGTCCTCGCGTAGCTCGCGCCGCACCGCGTCCGCGAGCGCCTCGTCGCCGGGCTGACCGTCGGTGGAGCGTGCGACAGTGACCTCCTCCATCGACGTCTCGTTGAAACCCCCGAGCACCTGCGGGTCGCCGCGCTCGTCGATGGTCAGGACGGGATCGGTAGGAGGAAAGACCGGCTCGCCATCCGTATCGCCGTCCTCGGCCGCCCGATCGAGTTTCGCCGCGAGAGGCTCCGTGAGAGGCTCGTTCAGCTCGTCAAGGAGAGATCGCTCGTCCTGCATGCCCGGCCGTTGTTGCAACGTCGGTGCCACGCCGGCCCACCGTCGCGACGATCCGCCGCGTCAGCGCGTCCATCGCGCAGTAGCCCGCGCCGATGCCGGTCGGGGGGTTCCCCGCCGGGAGCCAGAGGCCCGGGAGGAGCGCCGACCACGTCCAGACCCCGAGGCCGGTGCCGTAGAGCTCGAGCGCGGTGGTCATGGCAAAGCTCACCGCGTAGAGGAGTGGATGACGGCCGCGGATCAGGAACCGCATGAAGATGGCCCAGGTCACGAAGCCGAGCAGGTCGGGCAACACCTCCGGACCGCCGAACCCGGGCCGCAGCAGTCCCCAGGCCATGTACGCGGTCGCGACAGTGCCGGTCGCGAGGACCAGGCTGCGGCCGTGACGCGTCAGCGACGCCAGGGACGCGGCGTGCAGTGCAGCGAGGTAGAAGAGCCCGTGTCCGGCCGGCACGTAGAGCGGGAGGTTGCCGAGGCGATACCGGTACGCGCCCCAGACGATGGACCCGATCACTTCGAGGACCGTCGCGACGCAGACGAGCACGATCACCTGCCTGCGGATGTCGCCCGGCTGCAGCCACAGGGCAATGCCCAGGCACGTCCAGGCCAGGAGGCCGAGCCAGTGCTGCTCGTCGAGCGTGCCCGCGCGATCGAGCGGCAGCGCGACCAGCCAGAACGCCGTGAAGGCACTGACGAGTGTCAGCGACCCGCGAGCGGTCATTCGATGCGGATGGTCCTGATCTTGTCGCCGACCTTCACCGCGTCGGCGACGTCCTGTCCCGCGACCACCTGGCCGAAGTTCGTGTACTGCCCGTCGAGGTGCCGGCAGCTCCCGATGCACAGGTAGAACTGCATGAGGTTGCTGACCCTGATATCGCCGGCGCGCGCGACGCCGGCGGAGCCCTTCGTGAAGGGGAGGTCGCTGAGCTCGGTCGGCTGATTGCCCCCACCCCGACCGGTGCCCTCAGGGTCACCGCCCTGGATCACGAAGTTCGCTTCGACGCGGTGGAAGACGAGCCCGTCGTACCTGCAGTCGCGGGCGCTCTTCACGAAGTTGGCGACCGTGCCGGGTGCCTTGTCCGGCCGTAGCTGGATCACGATGGAGCCGCCTTTCTGCAGCTCGATCGTCGCTCTTGTCGCGGGACCGGCCTGCGAGGCGGTGGCGCACGCAGCCGGCGAGGTCGAGCCTGGAGCGACGGTCGTCGCGACGGGTGCCCGTGTCGTCGGTACGGGTGAGCGGCTCGCCGACGCCGAGCCGGCGGGCGCGCCGCCACAGGCCGCAACAAGGACCGCAGCCGCGACCGCGGCGATGCGCGTCACGCGACGCCGATGCTCTTGATGCGCGTGCCGACCGTGATCCGGTCGACCACGTCCTGGCCCGCCGTGATCGTGCCGAAGTTCGTGTACTTCCCATCGAGATGTGGCGCGTCGCCGGTGCACACGAACCACTGCGCGTCGTTGGAGACGGAGATGTCGCCGCCGCGGGCGACGCCGACCGCCCCCTTGTCGAACGGCAGGTCGTTGAGCTCGGTGGGCTGCGATCCGCCGCCCGTGCCGGTGCCCTTCGGGTCGCCGCCCTGCGCGACGAAGCCCGGCACGACGCGGTGGAACGAGAGGCCGTCGTAGAAGCCCGACGTCGCCTTCGCGATGAAGTTGTCGACGGTCCTCGGTGCCTTGTCGGCGTGGAGGGTGAAGGTGAACGAGCCCCCGTTGTCGAGCTCGACCGTCGCGGCCTTGTCCTGGTCCATGCGCACCTCCGGCTTCAGCCTAGGTCAGAATCACGTTCCCATGCCCACGTTCCAGGGTCCGCGCGGCATGCGCGACCTGCTCCCGGCCGAAGCGGCCGCCTTCGACGCGCTGCGGCGCGTCGTGCAGGCGCGCGCGGACCGGTACGGGTACCCGCGCATCTCCACGCCGATCGCGGAGGACAAGCAGGTGTTCCTCCGAACGTCGGGTGAGACCAGCGACGCCGCGAGCAAAGAGATGTACGACGTCTCGCTTCACGGCACGGGGGACCTTGCGCTGCGACCGGAGGGCACCGCGCCCGTCGCCCGCGCCTTCCTCGAGCACGGGCTCCACAAGGCGGCGCAGCCGCAGCGCTTTTTCTATTGGGAGCCGATGTTCCGCGGTCAGCGGCCGCAGCTGCTGCGGTACCGCCAGTTCTGGCAGTGGGGGCTCGAGTGCTACGGGGCCGAGGGGCCGGCGGCGGACATCGAGATCATCGAGTTCACGTCGGGGCTGTTCTCCGAGGTGGGGCTCACCGAGGTCGACCTGCAGCTGAACACGATCGGCGATGGTCCGTGCCAGCCGAAGGTCCGCGCCGCGCTCGGCGAGTACTTCACGGAGCGCCGCGCAGAGCTGTCGCCGGAGTCCCAGCGGCGCCTCGAGACGAACGTGCTGCGCATCCTCGACTCCAAGGATCCGCGCGACCGCGCCGTCGCGGACGGTGCCCCGAAGGTGCGGGACCTCGTGTGCGACGCCGACCGCGCGCACTTCGAGGCGGTCGTCGCGGGGCTCGAGCGCCTCGGCATCCGGTATCGCGTGGTCGACGGGCTCGTCCGGGGGCTCGACTACTACACGCGCACCGTCGTGGAGTTCGTTCTGACGGATCCAGCCTTCGCGCAGGGTGGCGGCATCGCCGTTGCGGCCGGCGGCCGCTACGACGGTCTCGTCCGGACCATGGGCGGGCCTGACCTGCCCGGTGTCGGCATCGCCGGCGGGGTCGACGTGCTGATCGAGGCGCTCCGGAAGCAAGGTGGCGGTGCGCCTCGGGAACTCGGGGCCGACGTGATCGTCCTCTCGGCCGAGCAGAACGATGACGCCGACCGCGTGCAGCTCGCCCTCCCGTTGCGCGAGGCGGGCTTCCGGGTGGCACTCGACTACGGCGGCCGGTCCCTCGAGAAGCAGCTCGAGAGCGCCGTGAAGCACGGCGCGAAGGTGGCCGTCATCCGCGGGACCCCCGAGGCGCGCGGCGGGAACGTCATCGTGCGGGACCTTGTGAAGAAGGAGCAGCGCGTCACGCGGCTCGCCGCGGTCGTGACCGAGGTGGGCCGGCATGTTCGAAAGCGCACCCGGCCGACGCTCGAGGGCGAGGAGAGCGCCGGATGATCCGCACGCATACCTGCGGCGAGCTCCGCGGGACGGACGCCGGCAGTGAGGTGACCCTTGGCGGCTGGGTCCACCGTCGGCGTGACCACGGTGACCTCACGTTCGTCGACCTGCGCGACCGGTACGGCCTGACCCAGGTCGTCGCCAGCGCGAAGGAGAACGCGATCGCGCACGAGGTCCTTTCCCGCGCGCGCAGCGAGTGGGTGCTGCGGGTACGGGGCGCGGTGCGCGAGCGCCCGGGCGCGACGAAGAACCCGAAGCTGGCGACCGGCGACATCGAGGTCGTCGCGGCCGAGGTCGAGGTCCTGAACGAGTCGAAGACCCCGCCCTTCTACGTGAACGAGGAGTCCCCGGTGGACGAGACGCTTCGCTGGAAGTACCGCTATGTCGACCTGCGCCGCGAGCGCTCGCGCGAGCTCATGCGCCTGCGGCACGAGGTGACGAACTTCATCCGGAGCTTCTTCGTCGAGCGCGGGTTCTGGGAGATCGAGACGACGACGATGATCCGTTCGGACCCGACTGGAGCGCGTGACTTCGTCGTGCCGTCGCGGTACTACCCGGGCCGGTTCTGGGCGCTGCCGCAGTCGCCGCAGCAGCTGAAGCAGATCCTGATGGTCGGGGGGATCGACAAGTACGTGCAGATCGCCCGGTGCTTCCGCGACGAGGACCCGCGCGCCGACCGTGTGTACGAGCTCACCCAGCTCGACGTCGAGATGAGCTTCGTCGAGCCGGACGACATCATGGCGATCGCCGAGGAGTGCTACACGGCCGTCTTCGAGCGATTCGGCAGGAAGCCCCTCGCGCAGACACCGTGGCCCCGAATGACGTATGAGGAGGCGATCCGTCGCTTCGGCATCGACCGCCCGGACACGCGATTCGCGATGGAGCTCGTGGACCTCACGAGCCTCTTCCGCGACACCGGTTTCAAGGCGTTCGGTGACGTGATCGCCAAGGGCGGTGCCGTTCGCGGGATGGCTGTCCCGGGCAAGGCCGACGCCAGCCGCAAGGACATCGACGCGTGGCAGGAGCTCGCGAAGGCCAAGGGCGCCAAAGGCCTAGCGACGTTCGCGTTCGCCGGCTCCGAGGTGCGTTCGCCGGTCGCGAAGTTCCTCACGCCAGAGGAGCTCGCCGGACTTCGTGCCGCGTCGGGAGCGAGGGACGGCGACCTCCTGGTCGCCGTGGCGGATGGGTACGACGTCGCGAGCGAGGCGCTCGGGGCGCTGCGCAGCCGGCTCGGGGAGGCGTTGC
>JACDAF010000146.1 GCA_013695575.1 Chloroflexota bacterium
TCCTCCAGCGACGCCTCGAGCGTCACATACGAGCCCGTGCGCGGCTGGGCCAGCGGCGCCACAGCCGTCTGGCGGCGGCGTGGCGGGAGGCCTGGTCCGATGACGAGCCAGTGCAGGTGGGGTGTGACGCCGGGCGCTCCGGCGTTCGCCTCGATGCGGAAGCCCTGCTCGTGCAGGCCGACCGACCGCGCGACCGCCTGCACCGCGCGGATCATCGCCGCGAGCAGCGCCGGGTCCGCCGCCTCGTCGGCCATGAGCGATGCGACGTGCGTCTTGGGGATCACCACCGCGTGGGTGACGTACTCGGGATAGGGATGCTCGAAGGCGAGCACGAGGTCGTCCTCGTGGATGACGCGGACCTTCAGCTTGCCGCTGAGGACGTCCTCGCAGTACCAGTCCCGTTTGTTTCCCAGGGCGTCGGCGAGCGACCCGCGGGGATCCGGACCCGCGATGGCCCCTCCCGTCGGCTGCTCCCGCCGGGCGAGCGCCGTGAGGACCTCGTGCCGGACCTGCTGCATCGTCGCGCCGAGCGATTGGAGGACGCCGGAGGCGATCCCCTCACCCTCACGGGCCAAACCGAGCAGGAGATGCTCGGGGCCGACGTGAGCATGACCGAGCTTCCTCGACTCGTCGATGGCGAGCTCGATGACCTTCTTCGCGCGCGGCGAGATCGTGATCTCGCCGGGCGTCGTCGCCTCCTGGCCGCGGCCGATGATGAACTCGACCGCCGAGCGGAGCTTCCCGAGCTCCGCCCCGAGCGACAGGAGCACTCGTGCGGCGGCGCTCTCGCCCTCGCGCACGAGGCCGATCAGCAGGTGCTCGGTGCCGATGTAGGTGTGGTTGAACCGCGTGGCCTCGTCCTGCGCGAGCGCGAGGACCCGCTTCGCCCGATCGTTGAAACGGTCGAACGGTCCCATCAGCGTCCGGCGCCGGAACGGCTTCGTCGCGACACTACGACCTCCTCCGCGGTGCACGTTGGCAGCGGGGGCAGTGGAAGGTGCCCCGCCCGCCGACGACGGTGCGCCTGATCTCACCGCCACAGCGGGAGCACGGCTCGCCCGCACGGCCATAGACCTCGAACTCGCGCTGCATGCGGCCGCGCTCGCCCCTCGCGTCGACGTAGTCGCTCAGCGACGAGCCGCCGAAGCGGATCCCCTTCCGCAGCACCCAGCGGAGCGCCTCCTGGAGCCGGATGGTCTCGTCCGCGCGGAGCGATCCGGCCGCGCGGAGCGGATGGATGCGCGCCCGCCACAGCGCTTCGATCGCGTAGATGTTCCCGATGCCGGCGATGCCGCGGCCGTCGAGCAGGAGCGGCTTGACCGCTGCGCGGGCGCGGCGCGCGAGGAACGACGCGAGCCATCGGACCGTGAAGCCACGGGACAGCGGCTCCATGCCCAGCGACGCGTGCAATGGTGCCTTCGCGAGGCGACGCTCCGGCCCGCGCTCCGGCGCGATCTCGGTCCGATCGACGAGGATCATGCGGCCGAACTTGCGGGTGTCCGAGAACGCGAGCGCGCTGCCGTCGGCGAAGTCGATCGTTCCTCGCACGAACCGGTCTCCGTCCGGTGCGCCCGCCTCGCGGAAGAGCAGCTTTCCGGTCATGCGCAGTGACACCACGAGGGCCTCGTCCCCGTCCAGGTCGAAGACGACAAGCTTCCCGCGCCGCCGCACCGCGTCGATACGCCTGCCGCCGAGCCGCGCCGCGACCAATGCCACAGGCTCGGGGTCGGTGAGCTTGTGCCAGTCCGCGCGGAACCCACTGACGGTGCGGCCGACGACCAGGCCGCGCAGCTGGCGGGCGATGGTCTCGACCTCTGGCAGCTCAGGCATGGGCGGGTTGAGCGGCGAGGGGGACCATCTCGTCCCAGTTCTCGCCCGCGCGGACGTCGACCACCAGCGGGACGTCGAGCTCGTACGCGCCCACCATCTCGCCGCGCACGAGCCTCGCGACGTCGTGGACCTGGGCCACGGGGACCTCCAGCACGAGCTCGTCGTGGACCTGCAGCACGAGGACCGCCGCGAGGCCGCTGTCGGCGAGCGCGCCGCGCACGCTCACCATCGCCAGCTTCATGATGTCGGCCGCGGTGCCCTGGATCGGCATGTTGATCGCCATCCGCTCTGCGGCACCCCGGACCGCCGAGTTCGCGCTGGTCATGTCCGCGATGTAGCGGCGGCGCCCCAGCAGCGTCTCGACATAGCCCTGCTCGATGCAGAACGCCTTCGTTTCGATGACGTAGCGACGGACCTGCGGGTAGCGCTTGAAGTACTCGTCGATGAAGCGGGCCGCCTCCTCACGCGCCATGCCCATCCGCCAGGCCAGCCCGAAGTCGCTCATCCCGTAGACGATGCCGAAGTTGAGCATCTTCGCGACGCTGCGCTGCTCGCGCGTGACCTCGCTCTCGGCCACCCCGAAGCCCGCCGCGGCCGTGCGGGTGTGGATGTCAGCCCCTGCCCGGAATCCCTCGATGAGCGCGGGGTCCTGGCACACGTGTGCGAGCACGCGGAGCTCGATCTGCGAGTAGTCGGCAGCAAGGAGCACGTGCTCGGACGCGCCCGCGACGAAGGCGCGGCGGATCCGTCGGCCGAGCGGCGTGCGGATCGGGATGTTCTGGAGGTTGGGAGCGCGGCTGGAGAGCCGGCCTGTCGAGGCCACGGCCTGCTCGAACGTCGTGTGCACGCGCCCGGTCTCGGGATCGATGAGCGCTCCGAGCCCTTCCGCGTACGTCGAGCGGAGCTTCTCGACCTCGCGGTACTCGAGGATCTTCTCGATGACCGGGTGCGCCCCTCGCAGCTCCTCGAGCACGGCGGCGTCCGTCGAGTAGCCCGTCTTGTTCCGCCGCCCACGCGGCAGCTTGAGCTCGGTGAACAGCAGCTCCTCGAGCTGCTTCGGCGACGCGATCGCGAATTCGTGGCCGACGGCCTCATGCGCCTCGCGCTGGATCCGCGCGACCTCGCCCGCGAACTCCGTCGCGAGTCCCGCGAGGTAGCGCGTGTCCACGGCGATCCCGGCCTCCTCCATCTCGACGAGCACATCGACGAGCGGGCCTTCGATGTCGCGGTACAGCCGCGACATGCCGAGGCGCTCGAGGTCGTCCGTGAAGATCGCGGCGAGCCGCTCCGTCGCTGCGGCCGACGCGCCGGCACGAACGAGGCGCTCATCGAGCGATGGAACGCGGTCCCTGTCCTTGCGATCCGGGACCGGAAGCGCCGGGATCTGCAGGCGCAGGCGATCCGCCGCGAGATCGTCCAGCGCGTGGAAGCGGCGGCTCGCGTTCACCAGGTACGAGGCGAGCATCGTGTCGATCTGCAATCCGCCGAGATCCGCGCCCGCGCGCCGCAGCGCGCGCCGCGCGGTCTTCGCATCGTGCGCGCTCTTGTCGACGGTCGGATCGCGCAGGAGGTCCGCTAGGGGAGCCGGGACCGTTCGCCCGACGGGAAGGTAGTACACGCCGTCGCCGGCCGCGAGCCCGATGCCCACGAGCCGCGGGTGCCGCGACTGGTCGACATCAGCGAAGATCCCGAATGAGCGGCGCGTGCGCAGCGTCACGACGAGGTCGGACAGATCCGCATCGACAAGGAGGCGCGTCGGGATCTCGCTCACCGGCGTGGGAGCGGCCGGCTCGAGGCCCAGCGACAGCTGGCCCCCGCTCATCGCCGGTGAGGAGCTCCGCGCCGCGGGAGTCGCGCCCCCCGCTCCCGGACCAGCGACCGGCCCAGCGGGCGCGCTGTTGCCGTCCGCGGGTGGGAGCCGCGCGATGAGGCTGCGGAACTCGAGGTCGCGGAAGAGATCGACGACACCCTGCCGCTCGTACGCGCCACGCCGCGTCCGCTCAAGCTCCAGCACGACGGGCAGGTCGCACACGATCCGCGACATCTCGCGGCTGTGCAGCACCTGCTCCCGGCTCGCGGCAAGGCTCTCGCGCAGCTTCGGGGTGAACCGGGCGAGATCCGCGTACACGCCCTCGACGTCCCCGTTCTCCGCGATGAGCTTCGCCGCCGTCTTCTCGCCCACGCCGGGCACGCCCGGGATGTTGTCCGTGGTGTCGCCCTTGAGCGCCTTGTAGTCGACCATCTGCGATGGTCGCAGGGCGAAGCGCTCGAAGATCTTCGCCTCGTCGTAGACGACCGTGTTCTGAAAGCCCTGGCGGGTCGTCATGAGCCGCACGTGCGGCGTGACGAGCTGGAGGGTGTCGAGGTCACCCGAGAGGATCACCGTCTCAAGACCTGCCCCTTCGGCCTGCTGCGCGAGCGTGCCGATGACGTCGTCCGCCTCGTAGCCGGGGAGGGAGTACATCGGAACGCTGAAGCGCTCGAGAAACTCCTTGCACCGCTCGAACTGCGGCCGCAGCTCGTCCGGCATCGGCCTTCGGGTCGCCTTGTAGGTCGGGTCCTTTTCCTTTCTGAAGGTCGGGACAGGGAGGTCAAAGCACGCGGCGATGTGCTGCGGGCCGGTCTCCTGGATGGCTTTCAGGAGGATCGAGGCGAAGCCGAACGCCGCGTTCACGAGCTCGCCCTTGGTCGTCGTGAGCGGCGGGATCGCGAAGTAGCCGCGGTAGATGAGGCTATTCGAGTCGATGAGCAGGAGCCGCCCGGCCATCGCTCGAGTATGAGTTCTAGACGGCTCGGAGCCTCCGGTGCGCGACAAGCGCGAGGATGCCGCTCACCGCGGCGAGGCCGAGCCAGAGCCACGGCGAGGGCCCGATCCGCGGCGGCTCGGGGGCTGCGCGCACCGCGTCTGCCGGGGGCGCAACCTCGGCGCGCGCACCCGACCCGGTCGCGGCGGGGCTGGCGAACGCGGTGGAGCGGCCTTGCTCCTGGAGCGCGATCGTCGGCGAGGCGGCCGGTGCGGGAACGGCGCCACGGTCAAGAGCGGTCGCCTGAGGCGCTGCCGCCGGACCGGCCTCCCGGCTCGAGGTGGTCTGGGCGCTCCCGCCGGCGCGACCCCCGCCCATCCGCCAGCCCGTATCGAGCGTCGCGGACGCCATGAAGACCAGCACGAAGACCCCCGCAAGCACGGCCGACAACGAGCGCACCGGCCGAAGCCAGGCGAAGCGCGTCTCGAGCGAGGGCACCAGACGCCGCGACGGATCTGGTCGTGGCAGCGCCGCGATGAGGCGCGCCGTTGCCGAGAGCTCGGCCGCCGCAGCCCGGCAGGCGGCGCACGCGGCCAGATGGTCGTCGACGAGCGCACGATCGGCCGACGCCAGCGCGCCGTCGAGGTAGGCGGACAGGTCGTCACGGACGTGCTGCTGCATCACTCCTTGAACGCCCGCCGGGACAACTCGGTTCCCGTCATCCGGCGGGACCGCGCCAGCCACGCGCGACGAGGGCGTTGCGCGCCGCGAGACGCCCGCGGTGGATCCGCGATTTGACGGTCCCGACCTCCGCGCCCGTGATCCGGGCGATCTCCTCGTAATCGAAGCCTTCCACGTCGCGCAACAGCACCGCCGCTCGCTGCTCCGCGGGGATGCCCCCAAGCGCCTCCTCGACGACACGCACCGCTTCACGGTCCGCCGCAAGATCGTCAAGGTCCGGACCGCCCGCGACCGGCTCTGCCCATGTGACGACCTCGTCCTGCGCCGGCTCCAGTGGAAGCTCGCCGCGGCGCCGGCGCGCACGCACGATGTCGATCGCGCGGTTCGTCGCGATGCGGAAGAGCCACGCCCGGAACGACGTTCCCTGGAACGACGAGATCGAGCGCCAGGCCGAGACGCAGGCATCCTGCACGACGTCCTCCGCCTCCCCACCGGGACCGAGGATGCGCGCGACATGCGCGTAGACGCCGTCGGCATGCTCCGCGAGCAGGGCCTCGAAGGCGCGCGCGTCGCCGCGCCGCGCGCGCTCGATGCGGTCATCGCTGGCCCGCCTGGAGCCTTCCGCTTTCGGAGTCTCGAAGTCCTTACCGCCCTTCCCTCTGTAGAGTTGCCGAGTGGCCGACGAGCAACGGAAACGCGTCGTGGTGATCGGCGAAGACGACGAGCCCATCGCCGTGCTGCTGCGGGACGCGCTGAACGACGAGCCGGGCTACCAGGCGGTCGTGGTCCCCGACGGAGCCCTCCTCCTCGATACGGTGCGC
>JACDAF010000167.1 GCA_013695575.1 Chloroflexota bacterium
ATCTCGAACGGCGTCATAGGATCACGGAAAGAGGGAGAAGCGAGACTCCTCGAGCGTCAAGCGAGAGCACACTCGCACACCGTGGAGACTTCTCTCCGGCCGCCCGTCGCGTCGGGTAGTACCCGAAGATCAGCCCGACGACGAGCGCGACCGAGAACGCAACCCCGTCGTCGTGAGACCATTCGGCCATGAACCGACCCGAAACGCGCTACGCGTGGAATGGGGACGTCTCGCTCGCCTACCAGGTGCTCGGGAGCGGCCCGAACGACCTTCTGTACCTACAGGGGTACTGCTCGAACGTGGACATGAACTGGGAGGGGCGCTATCTCTCGACCTTCCTGCGTGGGCTCGCTCGCCACGCGCGTCTGATCGTCACCGACCGTCGCGGATGGGGATGTTCTGAGCGCTTCACGCCTGGACACGTTCCCGACGTGGACGCGTTGGTCGACGACATCGTCGCCGTCTTGAGCGCCGCGGAATCGAAGCGCGCGTCGATCCTTGCGACATACGAGTCGGCGATCGTGGGATCCCTCTTCGCGGCTGTCTACCCCGAGCGCACGAGGTCGCTCATCCTCGTGGATCCGCAAGTGACGTACCTCCCGACGGACGAGATGCCGTGGATGCCGACCCGAGCGCGTTGGGACGAGCAGATCGAGCTCGTCCGACGAACTTGGGGCACGACCGACTGGTGGGACTCACCGGCCGGCGATGAACTCGAGTGGTTCGCGCGCTATGCCCGCGCGTCGGTTACGCCCGGTGGTCTTGCTGCTGAGTTGAGCGCATACCTCGAGACCGACGTGCGGCCCGTCTTGCCTTCAATTCAGGTTCCGACTCTCGTGATGGTCGACAGCGACAACTTCTACGAGGTCTTACCGGAGACCGGGAGCTACATCGCGAGCAAAGTGCCTGGAGCTCGGGTAGTCGAACATTCGAGTGGCGGTGGATCGCACTTCCACTGGTACGGGCGCGGCGCTGCCATCGTGGAGGCCGTCGGACGGTTTCTCACCGACGTTGGTGAGGAGGAGGCCGTGTTCGATCGTGTGCTCGCGACCGTCCTCTTCACAGACATCGTGGGATCGACCGAGCGCATGGCGTCGATCGGCGATCGGCAGTGGCGCGACCTAGTCGACCGCCATCACCGGACCGTTCGCACGCTTCTCGCCCGCTACCACGGCACTGAACTCGATACCGCCGGTGACGGATTCCTTGCCTCGTTCGAAGGGCCCGCTCGTGCGATACGGTGCGCACTAGCGATCGTCGAGGCCGTTCGGACACTCAATCTCGAGGTCCGAGCGGGGCTGCACATCGGAGAAGTGGAGCGGCTCGACGACAAGCTCGCCGGTCTCGCGATCAGCCTCGGTGCGCGCGTTGCCGCGCTCGCGCGCCCGTCAGAGGTCCTCGTGTCTCAAACGGTGAGAGATCTGCTCGTTGGCTCGGATCTCACCTTCGAACACCGCGGCACGCACGAGCTCAAGGGAGTGCCAGGCCGTTGGTCGGTGTACGCGGTATCCCGCGACACGGCGGCTGCGCCTTCGCATACCACGGGCGGGCGCGTCGCCTGACTGAGCACGCCCCGTGGAGCGCTTGATCTGCCATCGTTGACCATTCAAACTCGTGCCGAACGGAACACGTGACCCTCGTCGACACCTCATCGATCGGCTAGCGAAGGAGTGGAACGATGTCAGTTGGCCGCGGCTTGACCAGTGACCAGCTCTCGGGGTTCAGGACGGAGCTGCGAGGAGCCGTCCTCGACCCGCCGGACCCGGAGTTCAACCAGCGCCGGGTCCCCTTCAACGCGATGTACGAGGACCGGCCCGACCTCGTCGTCCGCCCGACGGGCACGGCAGACGTCGCGGCAGCCGTCCGCTACGCGCGGGAGCACGATCTCGAGGTCGTCGTACGCGGCGGCGGCCACTCCGTGGGAGGTCTGTCCACCGCGGACGGCGGCATGGTGATCGACCTCTCGACCATGCACGCGGTCGACGTCGACCCCGGCGTGAGACTCGCGCGTGTCCAAGGGGGTGCGGTGCTGGGGGAACTCGACCGAGAGACGCAGCTGTTCGGGCTCGCAGTGCCAGTCGGGGTCGTGTCGCAGACCGGGGTCGCGGGTCTGCCTCTCGGCGGCGGCTACGGTTGGCTGCGCCGAAAGCACGGGCTAGCCTGCGACAGTCTCGTTTCCGCTCAGGTCGTCTGCGCCGACGGTGAGGTGCGAACCGCATCGGCGGAGGTGAATCCAGATCTGTTCTGGGCTATCCGTGGCGGCGGCGGGAACTTCGGCGTGGTCACCTCCTTCACGTTCGAGCTCCATCCGGTCGGCCCGATCGTCGCGTTCGCAGGTGTCTTCTATCCGGTCGAGGCGGCCGCGGAGGTGCTCCACGGGTATCGCGCGTACTTCACCGATGCACGGGATGAGGTCACGGCGGAGGCGCTCTCGATCACGTTCCCCGCCGATCCGAGCCTCCCCGAGTCGGTGCACGATCGCCAATGCCTGGTCGTCGGAGCCGTCTACGCGGGAGCTGTCGAGGAGGGGGTCGCGGTTTTGCGGCCTCTGCGGGAGCTCGCGGAGCCTCTGGCCGACATCTCGCAGCCGATGCCCTTCACCGCTGTCCAATCTGCCTTCGACGGCTTGTTCCCGCGCGGGCAGATCCGGGCCTACTGGAAGGCCGCCTACGTTGCGACACTGGAAGACGATGTGATCGAGATCGTCGCCCGCGCCTCCGCCGAGCGACCGAGCCCGCTCACGTTCGTCGACACCTACGCGATGGGTGGCGCGATCGCTCGGGTGGGTGCGGACGACACCGCCTTCGCGGAGCGTTCCGCCCCGTACATGGTCTCGGTGCACGGGAACTGGTCGGCCGCCAACGACGATGAGGCGAACATCGCCTGGGTTCGTGACGTCTGGGCGAAGGTCGACGCGCTCGGCGTCGGGTCGACGTACCTCAACTTCTCCGGAGCCGACGATGCGGATCCATCCAGAGCGGCCGTCGGATTCGGTTCCAACCTCGAGCGGCTCGCGCGAGTCAAGGCGCAATACGACCCGGAGAATCTCTTCCATCGCAACAACAACATCGCGCCCTCGGGCGACGGGAGTTAGCCCGGCTTGCGATCGAGCCGGTCGAACTGGAGTTCACCTGATCCACTGGGAGGACGGCACGATGCGTGTCAGCTGCCCCGAAGAGCAGCGGTCAGCTCCCAGGCGGTCTCTGGGCACCGTCAAGAGACATTCCCGCACACTCGGGCACGCGGATGTTGTCTCGCCCGCGTCCGGGAAATAGGCTCGCGCAGGCTCCGCGACGATCACGCTGCGTCCACGGACAGGAGGGCCAAATGGCACACGATGAAGCCCGGGTGCGCGACCTCGCTCGCAGCTACGCGGATGCGTGGCGGAGCCACGATCCGGCGAGAGTGGCGGCCCACTACGTACCGGGCGGGACGATCGCCATCAACGGCGGGGAGCCCACACAGATCACCGAGGTC
>JACDAF010000170.1 GCA_013695575.1 Chloroflexota bacterium
ACGGCGACGCGACGCCGATCCTCTACGGCGGCAGCGTCAGCGCCGGCAGCGCGGGCGAGTTCGCCGCCGCCCCCGGGATCGATGGTGCGCTCGTCGGGGGCGCCAGCCTGAAGATCGACGAGTTCGCAGCGATCGTCCGCGCCTTCCGATGATCCCCGCGGGCTGCGCGCTGCGCTGCTTCGCCCGCGTGGGCCCGTGCGGCTCGGTCGGGCGAAGCCCGCCCTCGCCTGATCTTGAACCCGGTCCAGGGGCCGGCTACGTTTCCCTCGCTACACGGGCACCGTGACTGCGGGGCGGCGGGTCGCGATTCGCACGCCGAGCAGGATCGCCGTGCCGCCGACGAGCTGGAGCGGCGCCGGACGCTCGCCGAGGACGAGCGCCGCGAGGAGGAGTGTCCCGATCGGGACGAGGTAGCTCGTCATCGCGGCGAGCCCCGCGCCGAAGCGACGCACGACCCAGTAGAAGAGCACGAACCCGATGATCGTCGTGAAGATGACGAGGAACAGGATCGCACGCCACGCGTCGAGCGGCCAGGACGGAACGTCGCGGTAGCCTTGCTCGAGGAACCCCAGCGGGAAGAGCATGGCAGCGCCGATGAGCGACGACATCCCGACGACGCCCAACGGTGAGCCGGCGCGCAGTGTGACTGTCCCGATCGTCGCGTACACGCCCCAGCATGCGGCGCCGCCGACATGCAGGAGATCCCCGACCAGCCGCTCGCCGCTCCACGTCCCGCCGGCCGCGCCACCTGCGAGGATGACGAGCGTCGCGCCGGCTGCGGACAGCCCGAACCCGGCGATCTTGGCTCGCGTCAGCGGCTCGCCGACGACCGTCGCGAACAGGGCCGTGAGCACCGGGACGAGGGTCGGCACGATGAGGGCCGCGTCCGACGCGGGAGTCATCGTCAGGCCGACGAAGACGAGCGAGTTGTAGCCGAAGATCCCGAAGACGGCAGACAGGGCGATCATTCCGAGCCGCTCCAACCCGAGACGTGCGCCCGCAAGCCGGGCGAGGGCCAACAGCAGGATGCCCGCGAGCGCGAAACGGATCGCGGAGAGCTCGAGCGGCGGAACGGCGGTCACACCCAGCTTGCCAGCGATCCACCCGCCGCTCCAGACAAGCGCAACGACGCCATAGGCGAGGGGAGTGATCAGCGAAGCAGGCACCATGCGGTTCGTACACGATGACAGGCGAGATGCGGGGGTCAAAGGCTACGATTCGGGCGTGCCCCGACGCGTCCTCATCACGGGGATCACCGGATTCGCCGGCAGCCATCTCGCGGAGCACGCCGTCGCACACGGCGCTGAGGTGCACGGCTTCGCCTTCGAGGCGCCGCCCTACGCGAATCTCGCGAGCGTCGCCGCCCGGGTGCAGGTCCACCGCGGTGACCTCACCGACACGGCCGCGGTGCGTGCGGCTGTTGGCGCCGCGCGCCCTGATGTCGTCGTGCATCTTGCCGGGCAGGCCGTTCCGGCACTCGCGTCGAAGGATCCGACGGCGGCCGTGCGGGTCAACGTGATCGGGACCGCCGCCGTTGTCGAAACGGTCCGCGGCACCGGCGCCGCCCTCGTGTTCGCATCGACCGCGGAGGTGTACGGCGCGCCGCAGGGACCCGCCCGCGAGGACGCGCCGATCCTGCCGCCGAACGTGTATGCGGCGACAAAGGTCGCCGCCGAAGCCCTGGTCCGGGAGCTCGGCGACCGCTCGGTGATCCTCCGTCCGGTAGGTCAGATCGGGCCACGGCAGCATCCGGCCCTCGCGGCATCTGCCTTCGCGCGGCAGATCGCGCTCGCCGAGGCCGGCCAGGCCGAGCCACTGATCCGCCACGGGCGCCTCGACGCGCGCCGCGACGTCATCGACGTTCGGGACATGGCGCGCGCGTACCACTTTGCCTGCGACCTCGCGGCCGACGGTCCCGGGACGTTCAACGTCGGCAGCGGCCGCACGGTCGAGGTGCAGGAGATCTTCGACACCCTCGTTGCGATGTCACGCGTGCCGCTCCGGACGGAGCTCGACCCTGACCGCGTCCGGGCAGGCGACCCCGCGGCCGTCGACGTGGACAGTGCGGAGTTCCGCCGCCGCACCGGGTGGGTCCCCACGATCCCGCTGGCGATGTCGCTTCGCGATCTCCTCGACCACTGGCGCACACGGGTGCGTGGCGAGGCGCTTGCCCGTGCCTAGCCGGATCTCCTTCGGGACCGATGGGTGGCGCGCGCGCATCGCGGATGCGTACACGTTCGACGCCGTGCGCGTGTGCGCGAACGCCGTCGCCGAATGGATCGCGAGCGCGGGTGCCTCGGAGCAGGGCGTCGTCATCGGGTACGACCGGCGCTTCGCGTCCGAGCACTTCGCCGCGGCCGCGGCCGAGGTATGCGCCGCCAAGGGCGTGCGCGTTCATCTCGCGACCGCGGCCGCACCTACGCAATCGTTCTCCTGGGCCACGATGCGCCGCAGGGCAAAGGCCGGGATCGTCATCACCGCGAGCCACAACCCCTGGTACGACAACGGCTTCAAGGTGAAGGCGGAGACCGGCGCCGCGGCCTCGCCTGCCCTCATTGCCGACCTCGAGATGCTTATCCGCCCGATCGAGGCGACGCCCGAGAAGGTCGAGCGGATCCAGCTCGATGAGGCTGACCGAAAGGGACTGCTGGAGCGCTTCGACCCGGCGCCGGACTACCTGGCGCGCG
>JACDAF010000176.1 GCA_013695575.1 Chloroflexota bacterium
CAGCATGGATCGGTCCTTCGCTCAGGCCGAGCGCCCGAGTCGCCCCGCGCACCGCCGCGACGACCGCGTCGCGCTCGTGCGGCGGGAGACGCGAGGGCGTGACGTAGAGCGTCTCCTCGAAGAAGGGGCCGTCGAGCGGGTCCGGCTTGTCGAAGATCGCGAGCACCTCGAGCCCTCCGCCGCGCAGCAGGCCCTCCAGCGCCACCTCGCGGCCCGGGATGAAGTCCTCGACGAGGATGCGCTGCGGCTCGCCGTCCGGCGGGCAGAGCTCCGGCGAGCGCACGATCGCGGCGACCCGGCGGAAGGCGCTGGCGAACGACGGCGGGTCGTCGGCCCGGATCACGCCGCGGCTGCCGGAGAGATCGATCGGCTTGACCACGCAGGGGTAGGCGATCGTCTCGGCGATCGGCGATCGCGGCCGCGGCGGCCTCGGGGCGTGCGAGGTCGATCCGCAGGGCGCGTTCTTCGAGGAGCGCGGGGCGATGGTCCGACCCCACCACGACCTCGGCGCCGATCGCCGCCGCCGCCTCGAGGAAGTCGTGCGTGCGATACGTGGACGACGGGAGAAGGAGCAGGACGCGCGGCATCACTCCGTAGTATCGACGGATGCAGCGCCCCCTCTTGACCGTCACGGACGATGCGAGACGGAAGCTCGACAGCGTCCGACGATCCGGTGGCCAGCCCGACGACGCGCTGCGCATCGCCATCCGTGGCCGGAGCGGCGGGCGCTTCGACTACGACCTCGCGCTCGTCGGCCCGGCGGGCATCCAGCCCGGCGACGTCGTCATGGACCTCGGCGACCTCAAGGTGGTCATCGACGGCGGCAGCGCCACGCGCATCTACGGGACCACGATCGGCTTCGAGTCATCGCCCACCGGCGGGTCGCTGGAGATCGAGAACCCGAACGAAGGCTGGGCCGACAACCCCCTGGCCGCGCGCGTCCAGCAAGTCATCGATGAGCAGATCAACCCCGGCGTCGCCGGGCACGGCGGACACGTGTCGCTCCTCGACGTGCGCGACGGCGCCGCCTACATCCAGCTCGGTGGCGGCTGCCAGGGGTGCGGGATGGTGGACGTCACACTCAAGCAGGGGATCGAGGTCGCCATTCGTTCGGCCCTACCAGAGATCGCGCGGGTCATCGACACGACGGACCACGCCGCGGGGACGAACCCCTACCACCAACCCGCAAAGAAATAGGGTTCTCGATGTAGCCCTGGAGGATTCACGAGCAGTCGCGACGACACCGGGCACCCGACCGCGGCGGGGTCTGCGCTTCGGCGCTACCACGAGGCGACCAAGCATTCGCCGCTGAGCGTCGCCGCCAGCCGGCATCGGCTGGACTTCTCGAACAAGCCGCTGCCCTTCAAGGTCTACACGAGCGTGGAGAGCGTCCCTCCGCCCGAGGACGTGGCGCGTCTGTGCCGCTACTCGAACGGCGTCCTGCGCTGGAGCCGCTATCCCTCAGGCGAGGAGTACGGCTTCCGGGCCGCCGCCTGCACGGGCGCGCTCTACCACATCGAGCTCTACGTGGCGTGCGCGGATCGGAAGGACCTGCCCGCCGGCCTCTACCACTACGCCGCCCACGACCACGCCCTGCGGCCGCTCCGTCAGGGCGACGTGCGCGGGGCACTCGTCGAGGCGAGCGGCGGCTTCGAGCCATTGGCCTCGGCGCCGCTCGTCATCGTGCTGACGAGCACCTTCTGGCGCAACTCCTGGAAGTACCAGGCGCGCGCGTATCGCCACGCCTTCTGGGACGGCGGCGTGATCCTGGCTAACCTGCTCGCGCTCGCCTCCGCCGATGGTCAGGCCGCCGCGGTGGTCATGGGCTTCGTGGACGGCGCGGTCAACCGGCTGGTCGGCGTGGACGGCGTGCGGGAGGCGGCGGTGGCCCTCGTCGCGGTGGGCGAAGGCGCGGCGCCGCCGCAGACGCCAGGTCCGCTGCCGGAGCTTCATCTCCCCACCGAGCGGTTCTCGCCACGCGAGGTCCGCTACCCCGAGATAGAGGAGGCGCACCGGGCCTCCTCGTTCGTGTCCGGCGACGAGGCGGCCGCCTGGCGGGCCCACGCGCAGGCTGCCGTCGGCGAGGCGCCCGGTCCGCTTTCCGACGAGCCGATCGTGGAGGTGATCCGGCGCCGCCGCTCCGCCCGCCGCTTCGCGGACCGGTCGATCACGCGCTCGCAATTGGTGACGGCGCTGGCGGCCGCCAGGGCCCCCATCCCCGGCGACTCATTCGGGGACGACCTCGTCGATCCCTTCGTGATCGTGAACGCGGTCGAGGGCCTGGAGCCGGGCGCTTATCGGCATGACCTGACGCTGATCCGACCAGGTGACTTCCGGCGCACCGCCGGCGAGTTGGCCCTCGGGCAGCCGCTCGGGGCGGAGGCGGCGGCCAACGTCTACTTCCTCTCCGACCTGGACGCGGTCTTCGAGCGCTTTGGCGAGCGTGGCTATCGAGTGGCCCAGATGGCCGGCGGCGTCGCCGGCGGCCGACTCGAGCTGGCCGCTACCGCCGCTGGCCTCGGCGCGACCGGCCTCACCTTCTTCGACGACGAGGTGACGCGCTTCTTCGAGCCAGCCGCGGCTGGGCGCCAAGTTATGTACCTAGCGGCGCTTGGCTGGCACTCGCGTAGCCAGCTCCTCTGAGTCAGGGTTGGGTCAGTCTCGAGACGCCTCGCACATGCCAGCCCACGCTCTCCCTTTGGATTGCATAGCCTCCGAGCGGCGAGGTGGCGGATCTTCCGCCCCACCCCTGCTCAGCCGTCGGGTGTTGGCCGACCGAACTGTGGCGCAGGCTGGGAGCTGTATCTAGGCGGCTCGCTTGGCCGCCATGATCACCCGCCGATGAACGACATCTCGATCTTGTGCAAGCCGGCGGTCTCGCTCGAGCGCTGCTCCGAGTAACGGTCGGTGCGTTCGGTCCAGGTGGTGCTGATCGCATCGCGGATCTCATCGTCGGTCGCGTCCGCCCGGAGAAGCCCGCGCAGATCGCGGCCGGTCGTCGCGAAGAGGCAGGTGTAGAGACCGCCGTCCGCGGTGAGCCGCGCCCTGGTGCAGTCCGCGCAGAACGGCTGGGTGACGGACGCGATGACGCCGATCTCGCCGGACCCGTCGCGGTAACGCCAGCGCTCCGCGACCTCGCCGCGGTAGGCGGCGTCGACCGGCTCGAGGGGCAGCTCGGCATCGATCATCCGCACGATCTCGCGGGCCGGAACGACGTCCGCGAGCCGCCAGCCGTTCGACGTGCCGACGTCCATATATTCGATGAACCGGAGCGTGTGACCCTGCTCGCGGAAATAGCGCGCCATCGGCAGGATGCTCTGCTCGTTCAGCCCGCGCCGCACGACCATGTTGACCTTGACCGGCGCGAGCCCGGCGGCCGCGGCGGCCTCGATCCCGGCGAGGACGCGCGCGACCGGGAACTCGACGTCGTTCATGCACTTGAAGACCGCGTCATCGAGGGAATCGAGGCTGACCGTGACCCGCCTCAGGCCCGCGGCTGCGAGTGCGGCAGCCTGGTCCGCGAGGAGCGAGCCGTTCGTGGTCAGGGTGAGATCGAGGCCCTGGATGGCGGCGAGGTCACGGACGAGGACATCGAGACCGCGACGCATGAGCGGCTCGCCGCCGGTGAGCCGGATCTTCTGGACGCCCAGGCCGGCGAAGACGCGGGCGAGGCGGCCGAGCTCCTCGAATGTGAGCAGCTGCTCCTTCGGGAGGAACTGATAGCCCTTGCCGAAGACCTCCTTCGGCATGCAGTACACGCACCGGAAGTTGCACCGGTCGGTGACCGAGATCCGGAGGTCGCGGAGCGGGCGGGCCAGCGCGTCGGTGAGCGTCATCTGATAGGGAAAGTATGAGGCCCGGAATGTCCTCCGGGGCCTCATCGCGATGCCGGGAAGACCCCAGTCGAGCCGGCGACCCTGAGCTGGAATCTGGATCAGGAACCTCGAAGTCGTCGATGAACTGATTCGGCGTGTCAGTGGGCCTGCCCGCCGGTTCGTCTTCCTTCAGATTCGCCGAAACTCAGCGGTTGGTGCTGCCGAGGCGATCAGCTGACTCTGGATCAGCCAAATCGAAGGTTCGAATCCTTCCTCCCCAGCCGAGCAGGTAGTCGCCCGAGCCGATGTTCTGCACGGCGACCTTCTTGCCCTTGAGACCGGCGACCGTCGTGAGCGTTCCGCTGGCCTTGGGGTTCACGACGAGCGCGAACGGCGGCTGGCGCGTGATCGACATGACTTCGACGAGCTTCTTGCCCAGGCGCACCGCGCCGATCTGGACATCGAGCGCCGCCGCGCGGCGATCGCCGAGCCTGAGACCACCGCGTCGACCGCGTTGGTGCCGCTCTTCGTGTAGGTGATGTCGACGTCGAGCCCCTCGCGCGCGTAGTCGCCGTGGCCTTTCGCGACCTCGAAGGCGAGGTACATGACAGCGTAGCCCGACGATCGTGCGCATGAACTCGGTCATCGGGAGCTCTTGTCACGTTGGCCCGCCGCACCGCCTGCCATTCGCGAAATGAGGGGAGGGGGAACCCCGCATCGCGGATATCGCGGGCGTGTGTGTGCGCCCAGAGCGTGCTCCCGCGGCATCATCGCGAGAACGATGGACCCCGCCCCCCACGCCGCTCGTCTTATCGAGGTCGACGTGTCTGCCGATGCCCAACTGGCGAGTAGTCAGGGCGAGTCAACTCAGATCGGGACATTTCGGGAAGGGTCGGCTGAACGTGAGAATATTCGTGATACGTTATGTCTCACTAACTGCGGAGGTCTCGTTGACGACACGGCGCTACCAGATGACCGAGCGGGCCGAGACCACGGTGCGCACACAGCAACGCATCGTGCGCGCCGCCGTTCGGCTGCATGCGCGCAACGGGGTGCGCGCGACGAGATGGGACGACATCGCCGCAACCGCGAGGACTGGCCGCGCGACCGTCTACCGGCATTTCCCTGATCTCGCCGCGCTCGTCCCGGCGTGCGCCAGAGCGGTGTTCGCGGCGATCGACCTGCCCGATGCGGCAACCCTCGAGCGGGAATTCGCCGATCCCGCGCGACCCGAGCTGCGTCTGGCGCGGCTGATCCGCCAGACCTGCGAGTGCTATGAGCGTGGCGCGGGCTGGCTACGTGCGGCAGAGCGGGAGAGTGACTTGGTCCCCGAGCTGGCTGGGGCGATGCGGAGGATCCGTAGCGGGGTCGCCGTCCTTCTCGAGGTCGTGCTGCGTTCGACGCCGGTGACCGAGGAGCACCGACGCGTGATCGGCGCGCTCCTCGATTTCTCCTTCTGGCGTCAACTGCGCCAGGCGGGCATCGCTCCGGGGGCTGCAGCAGACACGATCCTCGAGCTCGCGCTTTCGCAGCTGGCACCCAGGCGATATCCACGGAGGTCGGACGGATGACCGAGTCCAGCAGCGCAGCGAAGCCTTACGCGATCGGGGAAACCGAAGAACAGCCTTCTGGTTCGCAGGCGCACTGATGGTGACGAAAGCGGACGCCGACGCGACCGGCGGCAGCTTTGACCTGCTTGATCAGACGGTACCCGCGGGGTATGCGCCCCCGCGGCACGTGCATCGTCACGAGGACGAGGCGTGGTACATCCTCGATGGGGAGGTCACGTTCTGGTGCGGCGGAGAGGAGCTGCACGCAGGCCGTGGCGGATTCGTGTTCCTGCCCAGGGACATCGAGCACACCTTCAAGGTTGGCGTTTCAGGCGCGCGCCTCCTGACGATCGCGGTGCCCTCCGGTTTCGCCGCTTTCGTACGGGCGGCTGGCGAGCCCGCCCACGACCGTGTCGTTCCGCCTGTAATTGCGGCCGATCCGGCGACTCGCCAAGATCGCAGCTCGTTACGGGATCGAGATCACCGGCCCACCTCCCGTTTGACGTGCTCCCGCGGTGCCATCTCGAAAACGATCGGACCCACCCCCCAAGGGCCGGAGAGATCGTCTACCGGACGGTGGGAGCCGCCGTTCAAATCGAACGGAAGGCCACTAGCGCCGCGATGGCGCGGGTCGCCGCGGTCCGCATACTCATCCGCACAACTCTGATCGATCCGCGTTCGCCAAGCGCACCAGCTGCCGTCTGCGGTACGGCTGGAGTTGCAGTGGCGTGTTCGAGCGTCTGACTCGATCGCGAGACCCTTTCGTATCCGGGAACCCTCGCGTGACGAAGCGCTCGGCCACCTCGCGGGAGCCTACGCCGAGGCGAGGAGCTCGTCGCGGGCCGCGCGGATGCACAGCTCGTTCGACTCCGGGCTGATCGTGCAGCCGCCGGCCACGATCCACCGCTTGCCGCGCGTCGCCGCGAGCCCCGCGCGCACCTCGTCGCGCACCTGGCTCACGTCCGGATCGAGCAGGGCCGCGTCGCTGATGCCACCCACCGCGATCCGGCCGTGCAACTCGCTGAGCGGCGGGTTCCCCGCGCCGTGCGCGTTCCAGGAGACGGCCGCGACGTGCGGGTAGGCCGCCAGGCCGAGCACGCGCGAGCGGTCGCCGCAGACGTGCAGGATGTTCAGCGGCGCCGACGCGACGGCCTCCAGCAGGCGCACGTCGTACGGCCTCCCGAACCGGGAGTAGTCGGCGTCGCCGATCGTGTCCCGGCTCCCGAAGGACGTCGTCGCGAGGAAGATGCCGTCGGCGCCCGCCTCGAGGCACGCCGCCGCGAAGCGCGCGAAGGTCTCCGTCACGACCTCGAGCGCCGCTTCCAGGCGCGCCGGGCCCATCGCGAGCGCCTTCGCCGCAGCGTCCTCCGACTGTCCGGCGACGATCGCGAGCGGCGTGAAGACGGTCATGACGATCGGGAGATCGGCCAGCGCGGCACGCGCGAGGCGCAGCCCCTCGAGCATCTCGGCAAACGTGGGGTGCGAGAGGTCGACCGTCCAATCCGGCCAGCCGAAGTCCCACGGCTCGCCGTGGTACCGCGCGCGCGGGTTGTACTTCAGGAGGTCGAAGTCGTACTCGCGCGCCCAGCCGATCATCGCGTCGGCGAGGTCGCGCGCGCCGGAGCTCTCGCGATCGTAGAAGTGACGCCACAGCGCGAACGGAGGCCGATCGACGGGCTTGCCGCGGACCGACGCGAGCACGCGCTCGCGCGAGGTCATGGCCACGGCCGAGATTGTAGGCGCTGCGTGTCGCGGGCCTGAGCGTGGCGCTCAGTCAACCTCGTCGCCGCTGAGTGCGCGGCCCGGGTGCGCGCTCACACTTCCACAGGCGTTCGCTCCCGTACGTCGTCGGTCGCCGCTCTCCACCAATGGTCGCCGGTTAGATTTCGCAAATCACGCCCGACTGGCTCTCGGAACTCTCGGAATCACCAACAAGTCCCTCGCGCTGCGGATCGGTCGAGCGCGTTTCGAGGAAGCGCAGCGTCCGCTGGGTCGGTGGGTGCGGAGCGACGACGTCA
>JACDAF010000195.1 GCA_013695575.1 Chloroflexota bacterium
TCGAGCGGATCGTGCGCGCTCGTCTGGTCCGTGACGACATCGATGCGTACACCGCGGCGGGCGATCTCCGGGAACGCCACCGCGGCGTTCGCGATCACCGCGATGCTGCGCGGCGTTCGTGCCGCGACGGCGCTCTGCGCGCTCGCGAGCCCGGCGTCGAGGTCGGTCGCGATCTCGTCGAGGAAGCCCTGGCGCAGTCGCCGCTGCGCGCGCGCTTCATCGACCTCCAGGACGAGCGCCACCCCTTCGTTCATCGTCACCGCGAGGGGCTGAGCGCCGCCCATGCCGCCGAGGCCGGCTGTAAGGACCAGCCTCCCCGCGAGCGTGCCGCCGAAGTGCTTCTTCGCCACAGCGGCGAAGGTCTCGTAGGTGCCCTGCAGGATCCCCTGGGTCCCGATGTAGATCCACGACCCCGCGGTCATCTGACCGTACATCGTCAGCCCGGCATCCTCGAGCTCGTGGAACTTCTCCCAGGTCGCCCAGGCGGGGACCAGCAGCGAGTTCGCGATGAGGACGCGCGGGGCCCACTCGTGCGTGCGGAATACGCCCACCGGCTTGCCCGACTGCACGAGCAGCGTCTCGTCGTCCTTGAGGCGCTGCAGCGTCTCGAGGATGAGCTCGAACGCGGGCCACGAACGAGCGGCGCGCCCGGTGCCGCCGTAGACGACGAGGTCGTCCGGGCGCTCGGCGACCTCCGGGTCGAGATTGTTCTGGATCATCCGGAACGCGGCCTCCTGCGGCCACGCTGCGCAGGAGAGCGCACCCCCCCGGGGTGAACGGACGGCGCGTGCGGTCGCGGTCATCGCGCGTCCCCCGGGGTAGTCGGTGTCATGCCAGACCCACCACCTGCGAACGCACGGCCGCGATGAGCACCTCGCGGGCGATGACGTCCGACATGGTCGCGATCTCGCCCGACAGCGCGCGATCCTCGTCGAGCGTCGGCACATGCTCGCGGATGACGCGCCGCGCTTCCTCGAGCGCCGCTGTCGAGCGCATCCCGAGCAGGTCCAGGCCCTGCGCCGCGCACAGCGACTCGATGGCCAGGATGTCACGCGTGTTGCGGATGACGTCGGCGAGCTTCAGGGCCGCGTGCAGTCCCATGCTCACGTGGTCCTCCATCCCCGCGGATGTCGGGACCGATTCGACCGACGCCGGGAAGGCGCGCAGGCGGTTCTCGGTCACCAGGGCTGCGGCCGTGTACTGGGCGACCATGTAGCCGCTGTTGCGGCCGGGCTCGCGCGCGAGGAACGGCTGGAGCCCCGAGGTGTGCCCGTTCGTGATGCGATCGATGCGGGCCTCGCTGATGTCCGCAAGCTCGGCGACGGCCATCGTCGCGAGATCGAGCGCGATGGCGACAGGCTGGCCGTGGAAGTTCCCGCCGCTCAGCACCCGTCCTTCCTCGGTGAACACGAGCGGGTTGTCGGTGACCGAGTTGATCTCGATCTCGAGCACCCCCCGGACATATGCGAGGGCATCCCGGGATGCCCCGTGCACCTGCGGCATGCACCGGATCGAGTACGGGTCCTGCACGCGCGGGTCGCCCACGCGATGCGAATCGAGGATCGGGCTGCCTTCGACGAGGCTGCGCAGGTTCCCAGCGACGACACCCTGCCCCGGGTGTGGTCGGGCATCGTGGAGCACCTGGGTCCACGGCACATCCGTCGCACGAAGGGCTTCCGCGGTGAGCACCCCGATGACGTCGGCCGACGTGCAGAGCACCTCGGCGTCATGGAGCGCGAGACAGCCGACCGCGGTCATGACCTGCGTGCCGTTGATGAGCGACAGACCCTCCTTGGGCGCGAGCTCGATCGGCCGCAGGTCGGCGTGGCGGAGAGCGTCGGCCGCGCTCTTGCGCTTGCCGTCGTGGAACGCCTCGCCCTCGCCGATCATCACGAGCGCGGCATGGGCGAGTGGCGCGAGATCGCCGGACGCGCCGACGCTGCCGTGACGCGGGATCACCGGGAGCACGCCCCGGTTCAGCATGTCGAGGAGCAGATGCACGGTCTCCGGGCGGACCCCGGACCGCCCCGCGGCCAGCGTCTGCGCCCGCAGGAGCAGGACGGCGCGCACGACGTCGAGCGGCAGCGGATCGCCCACACCCACCGCATGGCTGCGCACGAGGTTGCGCTGGAGTGCGCGCAGGTCCGCCGGAGCGACACGCACCCGTGCCAGGTCGCCGTATCCCGTGTTCACGCCATAGACCGCCGCATCGCCGCCGGCGATCTTCGCGACGAGCTTGGCGGCGTCCGCGACGCGGTGCTCGGCACCCCGGTCGAGCGCGACGGCGGTCCCCTTGCGCGCGACCGCGATCACGTCCGCGATGGAGAGGCCGTGACCCGTCAGCCGGAGGGTCGTCACTCGATCTCTCTCAGGTTCTCCAGATACCAGGCGGCGAGCTCCGTGTAGTGCGCGGCCGCGGCGACGGTCCAGCGCTCGTCGTCGGGCCCCGTCTCGCGGATGACGCGAGCGGGTATGCCAAGTACGAGCGAGCGCCCGGGTACCTTCATCCCTTCCGGCAGCACCGCGCCGGCCCCGATCACCGTCCCGGCTCCGACGTGGTTCGCACCGACGAGCACCGCCGCCTGACCCACGAGCACATTCCGCTCGACGACGCTCGAGTGGACGAGGGCCATGTGCCCGATGGTGACGTCCTCGCCGATGATCGTCGGCTCGTCGATCTCGGTGTGGATGACGCTGTTGTCCTGGACGCTCGTGCGCGCACCGATCTCGATGCGCGCCATGTCCCCTCGCAGCACCGTCCCGAACCAGACGGACGCTCCCTCGGCGATCGCGACGTCGCCGATGAGCACGGCGGTGGGGGCGACGAAGGCATGCGGGTCGACCTGCGGGCGCTTGCCGCGGTACTCGTAGCTCGGCACCTCGGTCTCCTCCCTTGTGACGTGCCGATATCGTATGGGTCGCGCTCATGGGGGATGCCATCGCCACAGGGCGGCGCGCGCGACCGATCCGGATCCTCGTCGCGAAGGTCGGCCTCGACGGGCACGACCGCGGCGTGAAGATCGTCGCGCGCGCGCTGCGCGACGCGGGGATGGAGGTCATCTACACCGGGCTCCATCGCACCCCGCTCGAGGTCGTGAAGGTCGCGCTCCAGGAGGACGTGGACGCGATCGGCGTGAGCATCCTCTCCGGCGCGCACATGACGGTCTTCCCAAAGCTCCTCGACCTGCTCCGGGCCGAGGGCCTCGCCGACGAGATCGCGCTCCTCGGGGGCGGCGTCATCCCCGACGAGGATGTCGTCGCCCTCAAGCGCTTGGGCGTGGCCGACCTCGTCGGGCAGGATGCGACGCCGGACGAGGTCGTCGCCGCTGTCCAGACCGCGGTGGCCGCGCGTCGGACGGTCCGATGACCCTCATGGAGTCCTGGACCTGGCCACCCCGATACGACGAGGGTTACGCCCCGGCGCCCGATCAGCCGTATTGGTCACCCGTTCGCGAGACGATGCCCGCGGCGGAGCGCGAGGCCGCGATCGTCCAGCGCATCCGGGTTGTGATGCGCTACGCCTACGAGCGCGCGCCCTTTTACCGGCGGAAGTGGGAGGAGGCCGGGATCGACCCCGCGGCCATCCGCTCGCTGGAGGATTTCGAGCGGGTCCCAGTCGTGACGAAGCACGAGCTACGCGAGACGCAGGAGGCGCACGAGCCCTTCGGCGATTTCCTCTGCGTGCCGGCAGCGGAGGTGAAGCACGTCCACGGGACCTCCGGGACGACGGGCCGACCCACGGCGTTCGGCATCAGCACCGGCGACTGGCGGGCGATCGCGAACGCCCACGCCAGGGTGCTCTGGGCGATGGGGGTCCGGCCCGACGACACCGTGTTCATCGGCTCGTTCTTCAGCCTCTATATGGGCTCATGGGGCACCCTGATCGGGACGGAGCGCCTGGGAGCGCGCGTCTTTCCCTTTGGCGCCGGCGTCGTGGGGCAGACGGCGCGCGCGGTCAGCTGGCTCCGGCAGATGCGGCCGACGGTGTTCTACGGCACGCCGTCGTACGCGCTGCACATTGCGGAGTCCGCCCGCGATGCCGGAGTGGATCCGCGTGAATTCGGGCTGCGCCGGCTCGTGTTCTCCGGGGAGCCCGGCGCCTCGATCCCCGCGATCCGCGGGAAGCTCGAGCGGCTGTACGGCGCGCTTGTCTTCGACTCAGGGAGCATGGCGGAGGTCTCACCCTGGATGAACCTGGGGGAGAGCAGTGCCAGGGTCGGCATGCTGTGCTGGCAGGACCTCGTCTACACCGAGGTCTGCGATCCACGGACGTACGCGCGCGTGCCGTACGGCGCCGAGGGGACGCCGGTGTACACCACGCTCGAGCGGTGCAGCCAGCCGATGATCAGGCTCCTCTCGAACGACCTGACGCGGTGGGAGTCCGGGCCGACACCATGCGGGAGGACCTACCCGTACCTGCCGAAGGGCATCTACGGCCGGATCGACGACATGTTCACGATCCGGGGAGAGAACATCTACCCGAGCGCGATCGACGACGTGATGAGCGCGCTGCCCGGATACGGCGGCGAGCATCGCATCCTCATCACGCGCGCGGAGGCGATGGACGACCTCTTGGTCCAGCTCGAGCACCACCAGAGCGTCGCCGGGGCCGGAGCACGCGAGGCACTCCGGCGTTTGGCCGAGGAGCGGCTGCGAGCGGTGCTCGGCGTCGGCGCGCGCGTCATCTGCGTGCCGCCCGGGACGCTGGAGCGCAACGAGTTCAAGGCCCGTCGCGTGGTAGACGACCGCGATCTGTTCCGGGCGGCGCGGTCCTGATGGGCGGAGCCGCCGGTCGGTCACCGGACGACGACCGGCGCACGCCGCTCGCCGACGAGCGCCTCCGACGACAGGCGGCCGAGGACGCCGCAGCGTGGGAGGCGGCCGAGCTCGCCGAGTTCGTCCGCCGCCAGCCGGAGTCCCGCAGCGAATACCGGACGGCGTCGGGCCTGCCGCTGCAGCGGGTCTACACGCCGGCCGACGTCGCGGGCTCCGACTGGGAGCGGCTCGGGCTGCCCGGGCGCTACCCGTTCACCCGCGGGCCGTACCCGACGATGTACCGCGGCCGTCTCTGGACGATGCGGCAGATCGCGGGCTATGGGACGCCGGCGGATACCAACGAGCGCTTCCGCTATCTCATCGCGCAAGGGCAGACCGGGCTCTCGGTCGACTTCGACATGCCCACGCTGATGGGATACGACTCCGATCACGAGATGAGCGAGGGCGAGGTCGGACGCGAGGGGGTCGCGATCGACGTGCTCGACGACATGGAAGCGCTCTTCGCGGGCATCGACCTCGAGTCCATCAGCGTCTCGATGACGATCAACCCGACCGCGTGGATCCTCCTCGCGATGTACGTTGCCGTCGCGCAGGGCCGCGGTCACGACCTGAACAAGCTCTCGGGGACGATCCAGAACGACATCCTGAAGGAGTACGTAGCGCAGAAGGAGTGGATCTACCCGATCGGGCCGAGCATGCGCATCGTCCGCGACACGATCGTGCACTGCGCGCGCACGATGGCGCGCTACAACCCGATCAACATCAGCGGCTACCATATCTCCGAGGCTGGCGCGAATGCGCTGCAAGAGGCGGCCTTCACCATGGCGAACGCACGCGCGTACGTGCGCGAGGTCGTCGGATCCGGCGTGCCGGCGGACGACTTCGCCGGACGGCTTTCCTTCTACTTCGTGTGCCAGAGCGATTTCTTCGAGGAGCTCGCGAAGTTCCGTGCGGTACGCCGCGTGTGGGCGACCATGATGCGAGAGGAATTCGGCGCTCGGCGTCCCGAATCGATGCGTTTGCGCTTCCACTGCCAGACCGCGGCGGCCTCGCTCACGAAGCCCCAGCCCTACAACAACGTCGTGCGTACCACGCTCCAGGCCCTCTGCGCCGTGCTCGGCGGGGCGCAATCGCTGCACACGAACGGCCTCGACGAGGCGTACGCGATCCCGTCCGAGTCCGCGATGAAGCTGGCCCTCCGGACCCAGCAGGTCATCGCCGACGAGACGAATGTCGCGAGCGTCGTCGATCCGCTCGGCGGGTCGTACTACCTCGAATCTCTCACCGATCGGATGGAGCGCGGGATCCACGACTATCTGCGGCGCATCGAAGAGATCGGTGGGACCCTCCGCGCCATCGAGACGAACTTCTTCCAGCGTGAGATCGCCGAGACCGCGTACGAGCATGCGCTCCGTAAGGCGTCCGGCGAGCGCGTGGTCGTCGGAGTGAACAAGTACGTCGATCCTCCCGGGGCGGATGAGGCCGTGGACGTCCACCGCATCGATCCGGCCGCCGAGCGTCGCCAGATCGAGCACCTGCGTGCGGTGAAGGCCGCGCGCGATCCGACCGCGGTCGGCTCCGCGCTCGCGCGCCTTCGGTCGGATGCCGCCGACACGGCCGCGAACCTCATGCCGGCGACGATCGAGGCGGTGAAGGCGCGCGCGTCGATGGGGGAGATCGTGGAGGCGCTCCGGCCGTCATTCGGCACGTACCGGGAGACTCCCGTGTTCTAGTCAATCCCCGCGCCCATCGCGCCTTCGGCTGCGCGAAGCCTCCTACGCGGCGGCGGTGGTGTTCGCGATGAGGCGGTAGCCGAATCCGCGAGAGGTCTCGATCTGCACCTCGTCGACGCCGACGTCCTGCAGCTTCTTGCGCAGCCGGCCGACGTGCACGTCCACGAGCCGGGTGTCGCTTCCAGGCTCGTAGCCCCACACGCCGGCGAGCAGGTCGTCGCGGCTGAAGACGCGTCCGGGCTCCGCCGCGAGCGTGCGCAGGAGCTTGAACTCGGTCGGGGTGAGGGGGACCTGCGTGTCACCCGCGACCGCCTGCACGCTTGCGAGGTCGATCACGAACCGGCCGAACCAGAGCTGTGTGCTGGGCACCGGCGCGAGTGGCTGGCGTGTGCGGCGCAGCAGCGCCTCCACACGGGCGACGAGCTCGTCGTTGTCGAAGGGCTTCCCCATGTAGTCATCCGCCCCGATGCGGAGGCCGACCACGCGGTCAGGCGGATCCTTCTTCGCGGAGAGGAACAGGATCGGTACCTCGCTGTCCTTGCGAAGCTGCAGGCAGAGGCTGATCCCATCCACGCTCGGCATCATCACGTCGAGCGTCACGAGGTCGGGCCCGAACTCGCGGAACGCATCGAGCGCCTGGCGCGAGTCGCTCACGACACGCGTGGCGAAGCCTTCGTCGCGGAGCACCTCGCCGATGAGGTTCGCGATGTCCGCGTCGTCATCCACCACCATGACCCGCATTCCAGGCCGGCCCCGCGAATCTGACTGGTCACTCCCCCGGTCCATGTAACGAATCAGGCAAGCAAGAGGCGTGCCGCCCGCTACCCGGTCATCGCCCGTCGATCACGCGAGAGCGGCGTTCACGCCGGACAGGCGGTCGCGGATCCAGGATCCCTCCGCCCCCACCTCGTCCGGCCAAGGCTCGAAGAAGAAGCGGTCGGTGTCCGTCTCGATGCGGTCGCGCTCCGATCGGCCGCGACGCGTCAGCCGAAGCGGATCCTCCGGCTCGACGAGACCGCGGGCCCGCAGCTCCACGAGCGCGGCGTCGACGCGCGCGCGGGTGTCGTGGCCGAGCAGGCTTGCGAGCCCCTCCGGCGTTTCGGCCTCACCGCGCCAGAGGTAGGTGAGGACGTTGAGGTCCGGACCCCGCAGATCGCGGCCGTGCCAGGCGGCGACGTGGCAGTCGTCCCGCACCATCCAGAGTCCGTACACGGCGTTGTCGAGCACGACCATCGGATGCGTCGACCCGTTCTCCGCCCGGTAGCGGAACGCTCGTGGCGTGTGCGCGTGCGGTACCTGCGGCGATGCGGCAGCGGACGCGAGGAACGCCCGCTCCAAGTGATCCGCGAGTCGAGCGAGCTCGTTCAGCGGGATAGGCTCGAGCGACTCGAGATGCGCGCCCGCCGCCACACGAAGCCGCCGCGCATGGTCGCGCGCTTTCGCGGTCGCGTGGAAGCGGCCGTTCCGTTCCTCGACGAGGCCGGCGCCCTCGCCCGCTGCCAGCATCCCCCGCAGCATCTCCCCGCGTGTGGAGTAGGGAAAGAGCAGGTCGTCGATCGTCGCGCCATCAGGAGCCACCTCGGGCAACGTCACCGCTCGCAGGAACGCGGGCCGATCGATGCCTAGCTCCTCCATCGCGCGGAGGGGATGGTCGAGCTTCGTTCGCCGCCTGCCGAGGAACTGCTGCAGGAGCGGCACGACATCCACCGGATAGGGCGTCTTCATTGCGCCTCGCGCTCCTCCTTCGCGGCGTCGGCGACGCAGTACGGCGTCTCGGGGATGATCCCGAGCCGTTCCGTCGGAATGGGCTCCCCGCACGCGACGCAGGTGCCGTAGGTCCCATCCTTCACGCGCGCCAGCGCGGCGTCGATGCGTTCGAGCCTGGCCTCGGCCCGACGCTGCTGCGTGAGGTCGAGCTCGCGCTGCGCCGTCTCGGTCGCCGCGTCCGCGGGATGCTGATCGGCGAGCGTGAGCTCGCCGCCGCTCTCGCCCTGCGGGACCGCAAGGCGCTC
>JACDAF010000197.1 GCA_013695575.1 Chloroflexota bacterium
GGCTCGAGAACTTCACCCTCTGGTCGTACGTCGACAACATGAAGGTCGTCGACGAGCGGACCATCACCTTCAACATCAGCCGTCCCTCGAGCCTCATGGAGCGCTTCATCCTGCGCGAGCCCATCCGGCCCGACTCCGACTACGGGACGTTCTCGAAGCAGACGGACGATCTGGTGAAAGCCGGCAAGAAGGCAGCCGACCAGGAGTGGAAGGACCTCCGCACGAAGCTCGGGGAGTTCCGCCCCAAGGAGCCTCTGTCCGTCGGCCCGTACAAGATGGACGTCGCCACGCTGACCGAGGCCCAGGTGACGTTCGTGCGCAATCCCGGCGGCTACAACGCCGACGTCGCGAACTTCGACAAGGTCGTCGTCTACAAGGGCGAGACCGCGCAGGTCAGCCCGCTCGTCCTCGCCGGCGACGTGGACTACGCGACGCACGGCTTCCCGCTCGCGACCGATCGCGCCTTCAAGGATCAGGGCATCCGCGTGGTCCGCCCCCCGCTCTACACCGGGCCGGCCCTGTACTTCCACTGGGACAAGGCGCCCGAGTTCCAGGACGTGCGCCTCCGCTACGCCGTCGCTCACGCGATCAACAGGGCAGAGAGCGCAGCGATCACCTACGGCGAATCCGGCAAGGCCCAGAAGTTCATGGCCGGCTTCAGCGACGACCTCGTCCCGCAGTGGATCTCGAGCGCCGACCAGGGCAAGTTCAAGGAGTACGAGTTCAGCGTCTCCAAGGCGGAGGGGTTCATGAAGGACGCCGGCTACGCCAAGGGCGCGGATGGCGTCTGGGCCAAGGGCGGGAAGAAGCTCGAGCTGGAGCTCGTGTTCCCGAGCGACTTCGCCGACTGGTCCAGCGCGGCGACCCATGCCGCCGAGTCGTTGACGAAGTTCGGCATCAAGGTCACCGCCCGAGGCGTCGTCTCCAGCACCCAGGGCGTCGAGGTGAACGACGGGAAGTACGCCATGTTCGTCCGTGCCTGGGGCTCATCGGCCGCTCCTCACCCGCAGTCTGCCTTCATCCAGGCGTTCCGCACGCACAACATCACCCCTGCGGGTGGTGGCATGAAGTACCCGCTGAAGCAGAAGCTCAGCGGCGGCAAGGACGTCGACCTCGACGAGCTCGTCAACAAGTCCGCCGAGGGACTCGACCTCGAGAAGCAGAAGCCGGCGGTGACGGAGCTCGCGCTGGCGTTCAACGAGCTCCTGCCGATCATCCCGCTGTGGCAGCGGTTCGGGAACAACCCGGTGAACGACAAGAAGCGAGTCACCGGCTGGCCCGCCGACAGCGACCCCGTCTACAAGAACCCGGACGGCGACAGCTTCGCGATGAAGCTCCTCATCGAGGGCAAGCTCCGCAAGGTCTAACCGTGCACAGCGCACGCAATCGCACGAGAACGGCGCCCGTCGGGGCGCCGTTCTCGTGTGTGGCGGGCAACCCGCACCTCGCGACGCGGCGAGCCCTCCCTGCTGCCGCCTCCAGGAGCTGGACCAGTACCCGAGCCAGCCCGCGCGAGGAGCTCGCGTAGGCGCCGCTACGGGTCGAGGTCGTACGCGACCGGGTGCCGCGGCTCATAGAGCGGCAGGTCGGATCCGCTCGGCAGCCTGATCGACGCGAGCAGTCCCCAGCCCTCGTCACTGATCGGCCGGGACACCTCGACCCCCTTGGCGGTGAGCGCCGCGAGCAGGCTCTCGATGTCGTCGCACATCAGGTAGAACTCGTGCTTCGCCTCCGCATCGGTCGGGTGCACGGCGATCTCGGCCGGTGGCAGCTTGAAGATCAACCAGCCTCCACCGGAGTCGATGCCGGCGAATCCGAGCGTGTCGCGGATGAAGGCCCGGTCGGCGTCCGCATCTCGGCTGTAGAGGATCACATGCGCGCCGTTGATCGTCGCTCCCGCCACCGTGACCTCCTCGATTCCGAGACGATGCTAGTGGTCGACGCCGGGCACCGCCACGTCGCACACGACGGGGAGGTGATCGGACGCGTCTGTCGCGATCGTCCAGGCACGCAGCGGCCGCATGACGCGCTCCACGAGCACGAGGTCGATCCGCCACCGCGGCGCGTCGGAGGGGATGGTGGCTCCCTCGCCGCTGCCCACCTCGGGCCAGACGTCCGCCAGCTGATCGACCAGCGGCACGAGCTCCTCCGACGGTGGCTGCACGTTGGCGTCGCCGACGAGGATGCGCGGTGGTGCCGCCGCGTCCACGCGCGCCGCGGCCGCGAGCGCCTGCGGCGCGCGCTCGAGGGATCCGGTGCCGAGTCCCAGGTGGATATCGAAGAAGGTGAGCGGCACCCCGACGCCGAGATCGACGACGACTTCGAGCAGGGCGCGCTCCTCGAGCGTGCTTGGGAGCGCCGTACTGCAGCTCGAGGAGATCGGGAAGCGGCTGAGGATGAGGTTCCCGTACTCGCGCCGCGGCGCGCCCTCGCTCGGCGCGTTCCGCGCGATGGTCGGGCCGAAGGAGGACAGCAGTCCCGTGAGCTCGGCGAGACGGGCGGGCTGGTCCTCGAACGCGCTTCTCGCGTCGTAGTGCCGATCGACCTCTTGCAGGCCCACGAGATCGGGCTTCTGGGCGGTCACGAGCGCCGCCACGCGCTCGAGGTCGTAGCGGCCATCGGTCCCGATCCCCGCGTGGATGTTGAACGTCATCACGCGCAGCGTCCGGACCACGCGGCCACTATGGCCCACGTGATACGGTCCCCGCTCGCATGACGATGCGCATCGGCGTGATCGGCGCGGGCTTTGCGGGCGGAACCCATGCGCGGGCCTGCCTCGGCATCCACGGCGTCACTGTCGCTGCGATCGCGACGGATCCGGTCGAGCACGGGCGGAAGCTGGCCGATGACTGTGGAGCCAGGCTCGAGCCATCCGCCGCGTCGCTCTGCGCCGCCGGCGATCTCGACATCGTGATCGTCGCGTCGCCGACCTACCTGCATGCCGAGCACGCGATCGCGGCCGCGCGCGGCGGGAAGAACGTCTTCTGCGAGAAGCCGATCGCCCTCACGTTCGCGGATGGCCGCGCGATCGTGGACGAGTGCGCACGCGCGGGCGTGCAGCTCGCCGTCGGACATGTCGTTCGCTTCTTCCCCGAGTACCGGCGAGCCAAGGAGCTCATCGATTCGGGCGCGCTCGGGAAGCCGGCGCTCGCGACGATGACCCGCGGCACCTTCCCGGTGGGCGACGCGCGTCCGTGGT
>JACDAF010000090.1 GCA_013695575.1 Chloroflexota bacterium
TGCCGACCGCCTCGCCGGTCGCGACCAGGTCGCCGGTCGCGAGGTTGCGGCCGTAGCAGTGCCGGCAGACGCCGTGGCGCGACTGGCAGGTGAGCGGAGAACGGACGAGCACCTCCGCCACACCGGCGGCGTCGATCGCCTCGGCGCGCGCCTCGTCGATCTCCACGTTCCGCTCGACGATCGGTGCGTCCTTCTTCTTCGCGTCAGGCGCGCTGACCGGCCCGGCCGCGAACCGCCCGATGAGGCGACGTCGGAACGCGTCGGGCTCCGTGCCCGCGAACTCCTCGGTCTCCGCGCGAGTGATCCAGGTCCCCTCCTCCGTGCCGCAATCGTCGTCCCGCGTGATCACGTCCTGCGCGACGTCGACGAGGCGCCTGGTGAGGTATCCCGAGTCGGCCGTACGGAGGGCCGTGTCGGCGAGGCCCTTCCGGGCACCGTGCGTCGAGATGAAGTACTCGAGAACGGTCATCCCCTCGCGGAAGTTGCTGCGCACGGGCACATCGATGATCCGGCCGGTCGGGTCGGCCATGAGACCGCGCATCCCGCCCAGCTGGCCGATGTTGCCCTTGTTCCCGCGGGCACCGGATGTGGTCATCATGTTGACCGCGCCGGTCGGGTCGAGGTTCTCCATCATGCGGTCGCTGACCGCCTGGGTCGTGTCCTTCCAGATCTGGACGACCCGCTCGTAGCGCTCGTCCTCGGTGATCAGGCCGCGCTGGAACTGCTGGTCGATCTTGTCGACCGATTCGTCCGCGTCGGCGAGGAGCTTCGGCTTCTCTTCAGGGACCTTGATGTCGGTGACCGCGATGGTCATCCCGCCGCGGGTGGCGTAGTGGAAGCCGACGGTCTTGATGCCGTCGACCAGGTGCGCCGTCTCGCCGGGACCGAGCACGCGGTAGCAGTCGCTGACAAGCTCGCGCAGAGCGGTGCGATTCATCGTCCGGTTCAGGAAGCGCAGCCTGTCGGGCAGGATCTGGTTGAAGATCACCCGTCCGACCGTCGTGCGGACATCCTGCTCGACGACCGACTCCGTCGCCTCATCCCACGTCCCTACGGTCAGTTGGATGGGAGAGTGCAGCTTGAGCCGCGCGTAGCGGCGATCCGAGGCCACCTCGGCCGTCCCGACCAGGTCCATCTGGTCGAGGTCATACGCGAGCATGGCCTCTCGCTCGTCGACGAACGAGCGCACGGGCCCCATGTCCTCGTCCTCTCGTTCGAGCGTGAGGTAGTAGCAGCCCAGGATCATGTCCTGGGTCGGGGCCACGACCGGGCCGCCGTCCGACGGCGACAGGAGATTGGCGGTCGACAGCATCATCCGTCGCGCCTCGTCCTGGGCCGCCCGACTGAGCGGGACGTGGACGGCCATCTGGTCTCCGTCGAAATCGGCGTTGAAGGCGAAGCAGACGAGCGGATGGATCTGGATCGCTGATCCCTCGACGAGCACCGGCATGAAGGCCTGGATGCCCAGGCGATGCAGCGTCGGCGCGCGGTTGAGCAACACCGGGTGATCCTTGATGACCTCTTCGAGGACGTCCCAGACCTCGGGTCGGACTCGCTCGACGATGCGCTTGGCGCTCTTGATGTTATGGGCGAAGCCCTTCTCCACGAGCTGGCGCATGACGAACGGCTTGAACAGCTCGAGCGCCATCTTCTTCGGCAGGCCGCACTCGTGGAGCTTGAGATCGTTGCCGACGACGATGACCGAGCGACCGGAGTAGTCCACGCGCTTGCCGAGCAGGTTCTGGCGGAACCGGCCCTGCTTGCCGCGGAGCATGTCCGAGAGGCTCTTCAGCTTGTGGTTGCCGGTGCCCGAGATGGCGCGGCCGCGGCGGCCGTTGTCCATCAGGGCGTCGACCGCCTCCTGGAGCATGCGCTTCTCGTTCCGGATGATGATCTCCGGCGCGCCGAGCTCGAGCAGCCGCTTTAGGCGGTTGTTGCGATTGATAACGCGGCGGTACAGGTCGTTCAGGTCGCTCGTGGCGAAGCGGCCGCCGTCGAGCTGCACCATCGGCCGCAGGTCGGGCGGGATGACCGGCAGGATCGTGAGGATCATCCACTCCGGCGACGCGCCCGAGCGCAGCAGCGCCTTCATGAGGCGCAGGCGCTTGATGGACTTCTTGCGGCGCTGGCCCTGCGTCGTGCGCATCTCGCCCTGCAGCTGCAGCGAAAGCTTCTCGAGGTCGAGCTGCCGCATGATCTCGAGGACCGCCTCGGCGCCCATCTGCGCGCGGAAGAACCGGTACTTGTCGGCGTACTGGCGGTACTCGGTCTCCGTCATGGTCTGCATCCACTTGATCGTGTCGACCTCGTCGCGGCGGATCTTCGCCTCGTCGCGGACGATCTGGACGTCGGGCGCGATCTCCTGACGCACGACCGAGAGGTCCTGGTCGGCGCGCGCGCGGATGTCGGCGATCTTCTTGTCGGCGTCGGTGCGGGTGGTCGCCTCCTCGGCGCGGCCGGTCTTCACGAGCGTGTCCAGCTGCTTCTGCAGCGAGCGCTGCAGCTGCGTCAGCATCGTGCGGGTGATCGGCGTGCCCTTCTCGGCGAGCGTGAGCTCGGCCGGCTTGAAGACGATGTCCTTGGGCGCGGGCTTGCCCTGGGCCTCCTCGAGCTGGTCCTTCACCCTCTGCGCGGCGGTTGTGAGCGCCTCGGTGTCGGCGGCGAGCTGCTCCTCCTGCTGGCGCACGCGCATCTCGGTCTGCGTGCGGATGCGCTGGATGTCGGCGTTCGCGCGCGCTTCGATGGCGCCGGTGCGGTCGCCGATGGTCTGGTCGAGGCGCCGGGTCTTGCTCTCGACGTCAGCCTCGATCGTCTCGAGCGCCTTCTCGCGCTGGTGCTCGTCGATGTGCGTGACGACGTAGAGCGCGAAGTAGAGGATGCGCTCGAGGTTGCGCGGGCTCATGTCGAGCAGGATCCCGAGGCGGGACGGTGTGCCCTTGAAGAACCAGATGTGCGACACGGGCGAGGCGAGCTGGATGTGGCCCATGCGCTCGCGGCGCACCTTGGCGCGCGTCACCTCGACGCCGCACTTGTCGCAGATGATCCCCTTGTAGCGGATCCGCTTGTACTTGCCGCAGTAGCACTCCCAGTCGCGGGTCGGGCCGAAGATGCGCTCGTCGAAGAGGCCATCCTTCTCCGGACGCAGCGTGCGGTAGTTGATCGTCTCCGGCTTGGTCACCTCGCCGCTCGACCACGAGCGGATCTGATCCGGCGACGCGAGCGAGATGCGGATCGCGTTGAACTCGTTGACTTCAAGCACGGCTATTCACCACCCTCAAGGCCGGAGATGTTGATGCCGAGGTTCGGCTCCGGGTACATGGAGGGATCCTCGATGAAGCGGATCTCCTCCTCGTTGTCGTTGAGCACCTCGACGGAGAGACCGAGTGACTGGAGCTCCTTGATCAGCACCTTGAACGACTCCGGCACGCCGGGGGGCAGGATGTCCTCGCCCTTGACGATGGCCTCGTACGTCTGCACGCGGCCCATGACGTCGTCGCTCTTCACGGTGAGCAGCTCCTGGAGGATGAACGCCGCGCCGTAGGCCTCGAGCGCCCAGACCTCCATCTCACCGAAGCGCTGGCCACCGAACTGCGCCTTGCCACCCAGCGGCTGCTGGGTGATGAGGCTGTATGGGCCGGTGCTCCGGGCGTGGATCTTGTCCTCGACGAGGTGGTGCAGCTTCATCATGTAGATCTGCCCGACGGTGACGGGCTCGCTGAACGGCTGGCCGGTGCGACCGTCGCGCAGCTCGATCTGCCCGCTCTCCGGAAGACCCGCAAGACGCAGCTGCTCCTTGATCGCGCCCTCGGTCGCGCCGTCAAAGACCGGTGTCGCGACGCGGATGCCGAGCGCCGCCGCGGCCCAGCCGAGGTGGGTCTCGAGGATCTGGCCGATGTTCATACGGCTGGGCACGCCGAGCGGGTTGAGCAGAATGTCGACAGGCGTCCCGTCCGGCAGGAAGGGCATGTCCTCGACCGGCAGGATCTTCGCGATGACGCCCTTGTTGCCGTGGCGGCCGGCCATCTTGTCGCCGACCGAGATCTTCCGCTTCTGCGCGATGGCGATGCGGATGAGCTTGTTCACGCCGGGCAGCAGCTCGTCGTTGTTCTCGCGGCTGAAGACCGCGACGTCGACGATCTTGCCGTGCTCTCCCGACGGCAGGCGGAGCGAGGTGTCCTTCACCTCGCGCGCCTTCTCACCGAAGATCGCGCGCAGGAGGCGCTCCTCGGCGGTCAGCTCGGTCTCGCCCTT
>JACDAF010000225.1 GCA_013695575.1 Chloroflexota bacterium
GTGGTCATCGACGTGGGCGGCCACCCGATGGCGACGGCGCTGAACATGGTCGTGTACTCGCCGCTTCGCGGCGGGACGGTCACCCGCGATGTCGCTGTGACCGGCATGGCGCGCGCGTTCGAGGCGACGGTCAGCTGGCGGCTGCGCGACTCCGGTGGACGCGAGGTCGCGAAGGGCTTCACGACCGCGAGCGAGGGCTCGAGCGCCGTCTGGGGTACCTATGAGTTCCGAGCACCAGTCCCCGCGAGCGTGTCGGGGAACGTGACGCTCGAGGTGTACGAGGCGAGCGCGCGCGACGGATCCGACACGAACAAGGTCGCCATCCCACTGCAGGTGCGCTAGCCGGCACGCCCTCCGACAGCCGTCGCGAGCACGCCATTCACGAACTTCGGCGATGCCTCCGAGCCGAAGAGCTTCGCGAGCTCGACGGCCTCGTCGATGACCGCCGCCGCGGGGGCGTCCCCGGACACGCGGAGCTCGTACAGCGCGATGCGCAGCACGTTGCGGTCGATGCGGGGCATCTGATCGAGCGGGAACTCCGGAGCGAGCGCGGCGATCTCCGCGTCGAGCTCCTTGCGATGACCCAGCACCCCGCCGACAAGGTCCCACGCGAAGCTCGCCGCGTCCTCGGTCAGGCCCGCCCGGAACGCGCCGCGTTCCCACGTGTCGTGCGGGTCCGCGCGATTGAAGTCGATCTCGAAGAGCGTCTGCAGCGCGAGCCGCCGCGCCGGATGCCGGCCGCGGCGCTGGGGCTGCGTCACCGCGGCGCGGCCGCCTGTGCGCCGATCTTCGCCACCAGGCCGCTTGCCACGGCGCGCTCGGCGATGGCGATCGCGTGTCGCATCATCGACGCGTCCGCCCTGCCGTGGGTCACGACCGACACGCCATTCACGCCAAGGAGCGGCGCCGACACGTATGGGCCGTAGTCAAGGCGGGCGCGCAGACGGCGGACACCGACGGACGCGAAAACGTACGCGATCTTGCCGAGGATCCCGCCGAAGATGTCGTTGCGAATACCGTCACGGAACACGTCGACGGTGCCTTCGAGGCCCTTGATGAGGACGTTCCCGACGAAGCCGTCGCACAGCACGATGTCGGTGATCCCGCGCATGACGTCGCGGCCCTCGATGTTCCCGTAAAAGGTCACGTCCTCCGCTCCGGAGAGGAGCGCGTGCGCCGCGAGTGCGAGCCGCGTCCCCTTCTCGGGCTCTTCGCCGACATTGATCAGGCCGACGGTGGGCCGCTCCACACCGTGAACACCCTCCATGAAGCGCGTCGCCATCCTGGCGTACTGGAGGAGGTTGTTCTCGTCCGCGTCCATCGTCGCGCCCGCGTCAAGGAGGCAGGTCGGCTTCTTCGCCGTCGTGGGCAGCATCCCGCAGAGCGCGGGCCGGTCGATACCTGGGATCCGCCCGAGCACGAGGAGCGCCGCGGCCATCGTTGCGCCGGTATTCCCCGCCGAGACGACCGCGTCGGCCTCGCCGCGCTTCACGAGCGCGGTCGCGACCGCGATCGACGTATCGGGGCGTCGCCGCAGCGCGGCGGACGGATGCTCGTCCATCGCGACGACGTCGCGGGCGTCAGCGACGCTGATGCCCTCGCGCGGGGCCGTGCCGAGCGCGCGCCGAAGCACCTCTTCCCTGCCCACGAGCGTGAGCTCGGCGCCGCGGCCCTCCGACCGGTACAACAAGGCGCCCCGGACGACCTCGTCCGGGGCGTGGTCACCACCCATCGCGTCGACCGCGATGCGCATGGGCGGCGGTTAGGTCCTCGTCTTCGTCTTGATGCGGATCGCCTGACGCCCGCGGAACATGCCGCACTGCGGGCAGGCCTGGTGGGCGGGCTTCGGCGCCTTGCACTGCGGGCATTGCGAGAGGTTCGCGGCCACCAGGCGCAGGTGGCTACGGCGTTCGCCCTGCGCCGCGTGGGGCGTGCGTTTCTTGGGTTGTCCGGCCACGGAACCCTCCTTCGTGGGTGAGCGACGATTCTAAGGGGTGTCGTGGTGGGTGCCGGTCAACGAGCGGCTGCGGTGCACGCGATCAGTCGCGCTCCGGTTGGAACTCTCGCAGCTGCTGAAGCTTCGCCCAGCGCTCATCGACGATCAGGTCGTGCGAGTGGGGCCGGTCGTTGAGATCCTCGCCGCACTCGGGGCAGATGCCCTTGCAGTCAGGGCGGCAGAGCGGCGCGAGCGGCAGCGCCAGAAGGAGCTCTTCGGTGAGCAGCGGACTGAGATCGATGTGGAAGTCGGAGCCGATCGACTTTGCGTCCGGCGGCGCCGCCTCGAGCGCCTCCCCAGAGATGACGCCGACCGTGGCGTAGTACTGCTCCGCGAATTCCGCCGTGACATGCATGCGTACGCGCTTCAGGCAACGACTGCACTCCTGCTCGCATGACGCCGTCGCGTCGCCCTCGAGGTACGCGCCGGGAGTCGTATGCGTGGCCGTGAGGCGCGCGTCAACGGACTCGAAGCCCGCCTCGAGCAGGTCGGCGTTCTCGCCGCGTGGATCGACCGGGTCCTCGGCGAACACGTAAGCGGCCTGACTGCCGACGTGCTGCTTCAGCAGCGGCGCGACGCTGATGATCAACCGAGGACCGGCATTGCCTGGACGACAGCCGGGCCCCTTCGAGCGACGCAGCGGAAGGCTGCGGAGCGAGGAGGGATCATTCGACGGGCTGGGGGCCACGCTCCTCGAGAACTTCGAGGCTCTTCTTGATGACCGAGAGCGTCTTCACGAGGTCACTCTCGAGCCGCACGAGGACGTCGGCCGCGTACTCATCCGCCCCGCGCATCGTCTCCGCCGCCTTGTTGCCGGCCGCTTCTTCGATCTCATCAGCGCGCGCTTCGGCCTGGCGCAGGATCGACTGGTCCTGTAGAAGGAGTGCCGCCTGTTCCTGGGCGGCGCCGATAATCTGCTCGGCCTCCTCGCGCGCGCTCGCGAGGACGCCCTCCTGCTCCTGGCTGATCCGGCGGGCCTGGCGGACCTCCTCGGGGATCGCGATGCGGAGCTGATCGATGATGTCGAGGATCGCCGCCTGCTCGACGATGACCTGGTTCGTCATGGGCAGCTTCCGCGCGCTGACGACCATCGCCTCGAGCCGTTCGACCAGGAACTGGATGTCCATCTCAGCCGGGAATGTACTCCAGCAACAGGAGCGACTCCTCGCCGATGACGCGCTCGCGGACCAGCCCCAGGTCCTCGGCCAGGGCCGGCGGATGCTTCCGCATGACGCGCACGACGACCAGCCCGCGGGCGGCCGCGCGCCGCAGGCCGTCATGTGCGAGGACGGTTCCGAGCAGCTCCACCTCGGCGAACGGCGGATCGCAGAAGACGAGATCGAACGTTTCGCCCACCCGGCCCAGGTAGGACTGCACCCCCGACGCGATCACCTCCGCGCGATCCTCGAGCTTCGTCGCGCGGAGGTTCCGGCGCAGCGCCGCGACCGCCTCTGGAGAACGCTCGACGAACGTGGCCGTGGCTGCGCCCCGTGAGAGCGCCTCGATACCCAGGGTGCCGGCGCCGGCGAAGAGGTCAAGGACTCTCGCGTCCTGGAGGCGCGGTGTGAGGATCGCGAAGAGCGTCTCGCGAACCCGGTCGGTCGCCGAGCGCGTGCCGCCGCCCCTGGCGATGACGAGCCTGCGGCCCTTGGCCACCCCGGCGATCACTCGCATCTCAGGCGAGCCCGTGGCGGCGCCACAGCGCCTCCACGGCGGCGGCGAGCTGCGCGTGCTCCGCCCCCTCCAGCGCGGGGTCCTGCGACAGGATCGCGTCCGCCTCCTCGGCCGTCTCCGTGGCCAGGCGGGGATCGACGTCGGCGAGGTCGACGATGCGCAGCTCGGAGAGCCCGTGCTGCTCGTCGCCCAGGTACTGGCCCGCCCCGCGGATCTCGAGGTCGCGACGGGCGAGCTCGAATCCGTCGAGCGGCTGGCCGTCAGGCCGCTCGGTCATGGCGGCAAGGCGCTCCGAGTCCTCCGTTCCGCTCACGAGGACGCAGTACGCGCGCTCGGCTCCCCGCCCGACGCGGCCCCGCAGCTGATGCAGCTGCGCAAGGCCGAACCGCTCTGCGCCGAGGATGACCATCACCGTCGCGTTCGGCACGTCGATCCCGACCTCGACGACGGTCGTCGCCACGAGCACGTCGACGCCGCCGGCCGCGAAGCGGCGCATGACGTCGTCGCGCTCCTTCGCCGCCATGCGCCCGTGCATGAGCGCCAGGCGCTGTCCGGCGAGCGGGCCCGCCCGAAGCTCCCGCTCCACGGCGATCGCGCTCGGGGGGCTCTGGCCGGACGAAGGCTCCTCGGGATCGATCCGCGGGCAGACGATGAAAGCCTGCTGGCCGCGTGTGACCGCGAGCCGCACGCCCTCCCAGACCTTCGCGAGGTCATCCGGGGTGCGGACGTGGGTGGTGATCTCCTGCCGTCCGACGGGGAGCTCGTCGATGACCGAGAGATCGAGGTCCCGGTAGAGCGTCTGGGTGAGCGTGCGCGGGATCGGCGTCGCGGTGGTGAGCAGAAGGTGCGGGTCCACTCCCTTCTCGCGGAGCGTCGTCCGCTGGCGGACGCCGAATCGATGCTGCTCGTCGATGACCGCGAGACCGAGCCGCTCGAAGGCCACGCTGCCAACGACGAGCGCGTGCGTACCGATGACGACGTCGAGCGAGCCCGCCGCCAGGCGCTCGAGGATCTCGCGCCGCGCCGCGGCACCCACGCTGGACGTGAGGAGCGCGACGCTCGGCCCGCCGTCCGCGAAGAGCAGGCTCACGGTGCGGTGGTGCTGCTCAGCCAGGAGCTCCGTCGGCGCCATGAGGGCGACCTGGGTCTCCGACGCGACGGCGATGCGCGCCGCCAGCGCGGCCACCACGGTCTTGCCCGAACCGACGTCACCCTCGAGGAGCCGCGACATCGGGATCCGGCGCGCGAGATCGGCACGGATCTCGGAGAACGCGCGGCGCTGCGCGGGCGTGAGCCTGAACGGCAGGGCGCCGATCCAGCCGTCGACGATCTCATCAGGCACGCGCAGGAGCGGCGCCCGTGCATCGCGGTGCCAGCGGGCGCGACGCTGGGCGAGCCCAAGCTGCAACGTCAGGAGCTCGTCGAACGCGAGACGGCGCTTGCCTTCCTGCAGCGCCGCGTCGGAGGATGGGAAGTGGACCTCCTTCAGTGCGTTCGGGAGCGCGAGCAGCGCACGGCGAGCGCGGATCTCATCCGGCAGCGGGTCTTCGACCTCGCGCACCACCGGCGATCGGCGCGATCCACCCTCGACGGCGGTGTGCAGCCAGCGGCGGAGGTTTCCCTCTTTCAATCCTTCCGTGAGCGGGTACACCGGGACCAGCCGGCCGGTGTGCACGGCTTCCGCGTCCGCGGGTTCGATCTTCGGCTGCCGGAACTGAAGGCCGCGGCCGAACCA
>JACDAF010000245.1 GCA_013695575.1 Chloroflexota bacterium
GCGGGCGAAGGAGCTCGCCGAGTACCGCGTGCTGACGAAGTCCGGGATCATCGTCGGGCTCGGGGAGACGAACGACGAGGTCATCGAGACGATGCGCGACCTGCGAACGCACGGCGTCGACGTCGTCACGATCGGCCAGTACCTCCAGCCCTCACCGAAGCACGCGGTGATCGACCGCTGGGTTCACCCGGACGAGTTCCGCTGGTTCCGCGAGCAAGGCGAAGCACTCGGCTTCGGCTCGGTCTTCTCGGGGCCGCTCGTCCGCTCTTCGTACCGGGCGGACGAGCAGCGCCACGCGGCCGAGACCGGCCGCGGCGCGGTCGCGTACTAGATAGATACGGAAGAGCCGCCCGGGAGGGTGGCTCTTTCCGCTACAGACACGTATCGGGACGAGCTACTTCGTCCGAGTGTAGAGCGCCGCGTGAGCGACCTCGGTGCCGCCCATCGACACCTCGAGCCACGCCCAGTCGTCCAGCTGTGCGAACCCGCGCGGAACGTCGACTGTGACTCTAAGGGTCGTCGTTGCGCCGGCTGCCAGCGTGACCGTCGTCGGCGAGACGGCATATGACGCCCCTCCGGCGAACGGATCCTCGATCGCGAACGTGAACGTCGCAGAAGCGCCGCTCAGGTTCTTCACGACGATCTCGCCCGAGCGATTCTGGCCGGACCCCGAGGGGACCCCACCGAAGGACACGCTCACGGGATCGAGCGACACCTTCGCCCGAACCGCGTTGTCGAGATTCTCGAGACCGGCGCCGACGACGTTCGGATTGTCGACGATGGTCTTGCCAGTCGCGGAGTCCTTGAGGACGCCGCGCACCGCCGTGTTCACGATAGCCGACCGAACGTCGGCCGACGACCAATCCGCGTGCTGATCGATCACTACCGCCGCCGATCCTGCAACGTGCGGCGTCGCCATCGACGTGCCCTGGAAGAATGCCCAGCACGACGGCTCCGTCTGAGTGCAGGCCCCGGCGGGTTGCGAGCTCAGGACGTTTACGCCGGGGGCGACGACGTCAGGCTTGATGCGGAACTGGACATCGGTCGGGCCCCGGCTCGAGAACCCGGCCATGATGTTGTCGTTCGCAGTCCGGAAGTACTCGAGACCGGCTTCGATCGTCGTCGAGACGCCGTCCTTGGTCTTCAGCACCAGGCCATCCTCGAGCCCCACCATGTAAGCGGGAATCGTCGGCTGATCCGGCGTGCCGTCGGACGCCATCGCCGTCGGATCGCCGGCGACGTTGTTGACGACGAGCACCGCCAGAGCGCCCGCCAGCTGCGCGTTTTGGATCTTCGCCGAGAACGAGCACGTGCCGCGCGAGATCAATGCGATCGTGCCGCTGAGGCTGCCGGCGGTGAGCGCGGAGCAAGCCGTGCTCAGGCCAGTCACGGAGTTCGTCGCACCCTGGGTCACGACCTCGAGTGGCGCCGTGAGGTCAGCGGCGACGGTGGCGAAATCGCCCGACGCCGCGCCGTAGCGACCACCGTCGGCCGTCGTCACCGGCGAGCCGACAAAGTGGCCCACCGAGTTCGCTCCGACACCGATTCCACCTTCGGCGAAGCCGGGCGATTCGACGGTCTCATCGCCGGGCCCCGAGTTGCCAGCCGCAATCGCACTGACCAATCCGGCGCGGTCAAACGGTCCACTGCCTGCGTGAGCAGATCGCGAGCACCGTTGGACCCGCCTCCGAGGCTCATGTTGACGACGTCGAAGTCCAGCTCATACGCCCGCTGCAACGCGTTCAGGATGTCCTCTGACCGCCCGCTTCCGGCGGTCCCGGGAAACACGTTGAAATTGCCGAGCATCGCGCCCGGAGCAACGCCGGACGGGTCATACGGGATATCGACTGGCCCGTTGGACAGGTCGTCGATCCAGGCCGGCGTGTGCGCATTGCATGCGGCCGTGCCAGCGACATGCGTGCCGTGGCTGTTCTCGTCCGCAGGACCGAAGCCCGACTTCTTCAGCTTGTTATAGAAGGTCTCCGCGTAGATGACCTTGTCGTTCGTGCCACCGTTGACCACGTTGTCCGGTGCGCTCGAGTTCCCGTCCGGATAGCCGGCGTCGCTGAAGCACGGATGCCGCACGTCGATGCCGGAATCGAGAATTGCGATCTTCACGCCTTCGCCGGCCCGCAGGGGCCCTGCGGGTGCGAGTTGCCACGCCTCAAACGCGTCGATCAAGCCCAGGTCCGGGTCTGCGTGAGCGAGCGGTCGATAGAGGAGTTGGTACTCGACGCTTTCGACCTGCGGCGCCGAGCGGATCGTGTCGAGGCTCGCGCCGTTCAGCTCGACAGCAACGGCATTGAGCGCGATGTCGAACTCGCTCGTCACCTTTGCCTGCGACGCGTTCTGACGGAGCCACTGCTTGAAGTCGTTTCGAAGCTGGTTCAGCTGAGCGCGGTGCGACCTGACCGCGCCGCTCGAAAGATCGATCTTCTTGCCTTTCGCCGGCTTCGTCTTCCCAGCCGTCGCCAGCGGGTCGCCTTTTAGCTCCACGATCGCGCTTCCCACGTCCATCGACAGCGCGCTTGAGCCGTCTGTCGGACGTCCACCGGCAAGCCCGGTGCCGACGCCGATGGCGAGCAAGACCGTAATTGCGCATACGAAAGCAGCGCTGAGTTTCCCTCGTCTCACGTGTGTCCCCCTTTTCTGACGCTGAACGGACGGGCGGCCGGTGACCACCCCTGTGCGTGTCAGTGCTCTAGGTACGCACGTCTACTCGGGATGCCTACCCGGTTCGGCAGAACCAAACCTCTACTCGTGCGGATTCGCCATTGCGCGGTAGTCGAGCGCTTTGTCGAGGATCGCGTCGTCGACCCCCGCCTC
>JACDAF010000250.1 GCA_013695575.1 Chloroflexota bacterium
CCGGCGATCGTCGTGGCGAGGAGGACAGTCACGAGGGGTGAGAGCACGCGGACGTAGGCGGTCGCCGAGGCGGTCCAGCGGCCCAGCACCCAGACCAGCAGCACGAAGCCGGCGATCGTCGCGCCGACGAGCCAGACCAGCGCGAGCCACGTCTCGATCCGCGCAGGGAGCGGGCGCGGTTCGCCGGCGACGCTCGATGCCGCGAAGAGCAGCACCGCGCCGACGGTCATGGCAACTGCGTTCATCGCGAGGGGATGCCCTCGCGGGAAGCGCTTGATCGCCGTCGCCGCGCTGGCGTCGGCGAGGGAAGCGAGCAGCACGGCCGCCATCGCCGTGGCCGGGACCGCGAACGACAGCTGATCGCGAAAGACCACGGCCGCGCCCGCGAGCGCGAGGAGCGCGCCGATGAGCGCCCGGAAGCGGAACGTTTCGAGACCGAGCGCGTTCGCCATGAGCAGCGTGCTGAGCGGTACCGTGGCGTAGAAGACGGAACCCATGCCCGCGGGCACGTAGACCAGTCCGGGATACGCGAGCGTGAAATTCACTCCGAACGCGAGCGTGCCGAACACGACCGCGCCGACCAGGACCTTGCCACGCGGCAACGGAATGCCGCGAGCGCGGACGATCGCGTGGACGATGAGCGCGGCGGCAATGAAGCGGAGGGTCGCGCCCCAGAGAGGCGGCAGCTCCCGGTTCGAGAAGCGCATCCCGACCCAGTTCGCGCCGAAGAACAGGACGACGAGCGCGAACGCGATGAGCGTCGTACGGTCGACCGAGCGCATCCCCATCGCGATAGAATCGTCGACGGACGCCTCTCGCGCGCAACGACGCCGAGGTAGCTCAGCTGGTAGAGCACCTGCCTGAAGAGCAGGGTGTCGCCGGTTCAAGTCCGGCCCTCGGCACCGCGCTTCGGAGGTAGATTTCCGTCATGGCCGACCCACGCACCGCAGCCGGCTCGCCCCGCGTCGGGGCGGGACTCTCCTCACACCAGGACGGGCTCGCCGCCGTCCGAAGCGCGCTCGACTCCGCGCTGGCGCCGCTGCAGGGCGCTTCGGCGGATCTGGTGTGCGTCTTCATCGCGCCGCAGTTCGAGGACGAGCAGCGTGTGATGCTCGACGCTGTCGTCGAGCGTGTCGGTGGCGCCGCCGTACTCGGCTGCCTCGCCGGCGGAGTCATTGGTGGTGCAGTCGAGGTCGAGGACGCGCCCGCGGTGTCGATCTGGGCGGCGGCCCTCCCGGGCGGCGTCGTCCGGCCCTTCCGGCTGACGTTCGAGCGCGAGGACGAGCACGCGGTCATCGAAGGCCTGGACGAGATCCCCGAGGGTGAGCTCAGCCCCGTGCTCGTGCTCCTCGCGGACGGGTACTCGTTTCCCGCGGACCTGCTGCTCCACCATCTGAACGAGGCGGCTCCCGGGGTCCCGGTGGTGGGTGGTATGGCGTCCGCGGGACTCGAGGCCGGCCGGAACTCGCTGTACCTGGACGACGAGATCCTCCACGACGGGGCTGTCGGGGTGATCGTCACCGGCGTGGACGCGAACGCGTTCGTGTCGCAGGGGTGCCGTCCCGTCGGTGAGACGTATGCCGTCACGCGCAGCGAGCGGAACGTCATCTTCGAGCTCGGTGCGGTCCCGGCGATGCGACGCGTTGAGGAGATGTTCGGCGCGGCGAGCGAGCGCGATCAGCTGCTCATGCGGCGAGGGCTCCATGTCGGTCAGGCTATCGACGAGCTCAAGCCCCAGCAGGGGCGGGGCGACTTCCTCGTCCGCAACGTCGTCGGCATCGACTCTGCATCCGGAGCGATCGCGATCGGCGACATGGTCGAGGTGGGGCAGACCGTCCAGTTCCACGTGCGGGATGCCGAATCCGCTCGCGAAGACCTGCGGCTCGTGCTCGAGCGCGACTGCCACGCGGACGACGATCCGGTGGCAGGCGTGCTGCTCTTCTCCTGCAACGGCCGTGGCCACGCGCTGTTCGGACAGCCGAGCCACGACATCGGTGCGGTGCGTCGTGCGTACGGCAGGGTCCCGGTCGGCGGGTTCTTCGCGGCGGGGGAGTTCGGGCCGGTCGGCTCGCGGAACTTTCTGCACGGGTTCACCGCGAGCATGCTCGTGATCAGGCGGCGCGACGGCGACTGACCGCGTTCTCCTTGCTCAGCTCAGCCCGAGACGGTCGAGCCCGTGCGCGGCGTCGATCCTGGCCTCCGCTACTCGCTCAGGCGCGCGCGCAACGACGCCTCGGTCGCGAGACGGAGGGCGGCGGACGCAAGGACGTCGACAGCGATGAGCGCCTGGCGGTGGGCGTAGTCGGTCACGGCCGCATCGCGAAAGGCGTTCGAATGGCCGGGCACCTTCGCTTCGCCGACCGGGAACGAGACGTACTCCGCGGGCACCGCCTGCGACACGTTCCCGAAGTCCGTCGACGCGGCGACGAGGTCGCCCGTCGTCATCTCGACACCACGCGCGGCAAGCTCCTCCGCGAGCAGCTCCGTCAGCACCGGGTGCGGCGTCGTCGGCGCGTAGAGGCGCATCTCGTCATCGATCACGACCTCGGTCGCGGTCTGCAGAGCCGCGCCGCGCGCGATGTCCCCGAATGTCACGATCATCTCGGTGAGGACGCCCACGTCCTTGCTGCGGAGGCCGAAGAGGGCCTGCGCGTGGACGGGGACCACGTTGTAGGCAGGCCCGCCGCCGTCCGTGATGATCCCGTGGACGCGCGCGTCATCGGGGAGGTGCTGGCGCCAGCCGTCCACTCCCGTGAAGAGCCGGATGACCGCGTTCAGGGCGTTGCGGCCCTTTTCCGGCGAGGCCGCGGCGTGCGCGGCGACCCCACGGTACGTCACGCGCAGCGCGACGACGCCGAGGCTTGTCGTCCCGATCGCCCAGTGCGGGTCCGAGGATGGATGCGACGAGAGCGCTGCGATGGTCGAGGCGAACGCTCCGGCATCGAGGAGATCGAGCTTGCCGCCCCCGCGCTCCTCAGCGGGTGTACCGATGAGCTCGACGCCGATCTCCAGCCGCTCGGACTGCGCCGCCGCGACGAGAAATGCGCCGACATTGGAGATCGCGATGAGGTTGTGACCACAGGCGTGCCCGATCTCCGCCAGTGCGTCGTACTCAGCGAGGAGCGCGACCGAAGGTCCGGCCGGGCCGACGCGCGCTCGGAAGGCGGTCTCGAGGCCGCCGACTCCCCGCTCGACGCGGTGCCCGCGGCGCTCGAGCAGGGCGGCGATGCGCTCGACGGCGCGCCGCTCCTCGTAGGCAAGCTCGGGATCGGCGTGGATCTCACGGGAGAGCGTGAGGAGGTCGGCCACCAAGCTGCTGTCGGTCACGACCGGGACAGTACCGCCTGTTATCCTTGTCCCGACACGACGCGGAAGTGGCTCAGTTGGTAGAGCATCACCTTGCCAAGGTGAGGGTCGCGGGTTCGAGTCCCGTCTTCCGCTCTGTTGGCGC
>JACDAF010000366.1 GCA_013695575.1 Chloroflexota bacterium
CGCGAGGCCGGGAAGAAGCTCACCGCGGCCGATGGGTTACGCGTTCTACGCACGCTTCTCCGCTGCCGCGTGAACTGACTCCACGCCTTGCGTCATTCTTCCGAGGCTCCGGCGCACGAGCAGCCCGCCACCGACGAGCGTCGTAGGTACGTACCAGACCGCGTGCATAAGGATCGCAAACGCGAGCGCCTGATCAGTTGGGACGTCGAAGAGCGTGAGCGCAGAGACGCCGAGCCACTGGTACGTCCCGATGAAGCCGGGGGAAGACGGGATCGCCACGCCCAAGTTGATCACCGCAGTGGTGAAAATCGCCTCGGCGGGAGACAGTTCGATTCCCAGCGCTTGGGCGACGAACCAGGCCCCGAGTCCCCAGATCGCCCAGGTGAGGAGGCTGGCACCGGCAAGCACGACACCACGCACGCGATCGATTGGGTCAGCGAGTCCCTCGAGCGTGTCCCGGGCGATCCGCCGTAAGAGGCTGCGCTGTCCGCGGCGTTCACGGGTCCGATAGCGCGTGTAAGCGCGTGCAGCGACGAGGACGAGGCCGAGCGCAAGAAGCAGTACGAGTCCTCCGACGGCGATTCGCCGCAACCAATCGGCGCTCGAGATGAACGGTAGCGAGATCGTGAGAAAGACGACAAGCGCAAGAACGTCGAAAGCGCGGTCGACAAAGACTGTCGCAAGAGCTCGGCCGGCAGGAATACGAGCAGCGACCTGGAGCCAGCGGGCACGAAGGAGATCACCGACGCGCCCCGGCAGAACGTTGTTCACCGCGACGCCGCTGACCACCATCTCTCCGAACCGTGCGCCCCGCACCTCGGGTGTCCGAGCAATGGCGCGCCAGCGCAGCGCCTGTCCTCCGTAGACCCCTGCCAAGGCGATCCCGGCAAGCACGACAGAGCCGACGTCGGCCTCCGCGAGCACGGATGAAATCTCGTCGAGGTCGGCATTGCGAAAGGCCAGCCAGAAGAGCAGAGCCGAGAGCGGCAGCCCGACCACAACACCGAGAAGCGTGGCGCGCGTCCGAAACGTCGCCGGCATCTTCATGATCCCGGTCGGGATCGGTGCATTGCGAGCACGGCCGCCAACACGTATGACATGTGGACGGCCGCAAGGGCGGGAGCCTGCGGCAACACGCGCAACCGCCCCGGGGAGTCGGAGCCGCCGAAAACGCTCACGACGCGCCACCGCCTGGACAGGAACCGGGCTCGAAAACCGTGGCGCGCACCGGTTCGCTCACGCGAACCACGACCGCTCCGGTCGCCGGATCTCGTGCGATCGGCACACCTGCGACGCGAACGTGGCAGGGGGCGAGAACGAGCTGGCCGAGAGGTGCAGGTCGACCGCTTTCGAGTACGACGCGACCGTCCTCCAGACGCACGGGCGTCGACGGAAGCGCATACGGCATCGGAGAACCAAGCTCGAACACCCCCCCCACGCTTCGGTTGAAGAACTCGTTGACCCACACGACGCGGTGTCTCGGAGCGATCTGTACGAAGGGTCTCCCTGGGCGCTCGAACCAGAGGACGGAAACCGACGCGTGATCGCCGACGGCCCTGTCCACCCAATTCGGCGTGTTCCCGACGCCCGCGGCGCTAGTCCATTCGGCCACGGCGCGGATCGGCGACTGGGCGATCAGGGTTACGGTGAGCAGCACGCAGACCACCGGAGCGACGACAGCGGTGGCGCGCGCGCGGGTCCGAATCGCGAGCAGGAAGAGCAGACCGATGGTCGACGTGAAGCCGAGGACGCCGACAGGCCAGGCGACGTGCTCGCGCAGCGTCACCCACGGAACGAGTGCGAGTGCTTGGAAGTTCACGTTCTCCGTGAAGCGATCGAGGGGAATGACCGCGGGTAGCAGAGCTGCACCGAGGACCGTCGCCGTCAGGACGGGGGTTCGTCCCGGACGCTCCCGCAGCCAGACCATCAGCCCGATAAAGACGAGCGGAGCCATGATGAACGTGCTTCGCTCGTGCGCTCCAGCGCTCGCAGCTTGGCCAACAGTTCCGGGAAGTGGGTCCGATGAGTACGCAGCGACTGTCGTGAAGAACGTAGCGCTCACTGAGATCGTCAACGCCGTCAGGAGCGCTAGCCGCCGCCCCGCCTCTCGGCGGAGGCCCCGCGCGACAACGAGCGCCGTCGCCGCGAAGGGGATCACCGCGACATACAGGTCGAACTCGGCCGCGTGGAGGACGGTCCACCAAGGGATGGCGAGAACGTCGATGCTGCCGAGGACGACGGCATACGCA
>JACDAF010000269.1 GCA_013695575.1 Chloroflexota bacterium
CGCCGATCTGGGGCTTCGACGGCTCGAGCACGTTGCAGGCTCCCGGGTCGAACTCCGACTGCGTGCTCCGCCCGGTGTTCGTCTGTCCCGACCCGGTGCGCGGCGAGGACCACAAGCTCGTCATGGCCGAGGTCCTCCTGACCGACATGAGCCCGCATCCAACGAACACGCGCGCCGCCTGCGCCGCCGCCGCCCAAAAATACGCGAGCGCGGAGGCCTGGTTCGGGATCGAGCAGGAGTACACGCTCTTCGACGGCGCGAAGCCACTCGGGTGGCCCGATAACGGGTTCCCGGCCCCGCAGGGTGGCTACTACTGCGGCGTCGGCGCGGACGAGGTGTTCGGTCGCCACGTCATCGAGGCGCACCTCGAGGCCTGCATGGAGGCGGGGCTCGGCATCGTCGGCATCAACGCCGAGGTCATGCCCGCGCAGTGGGAGTTCCAGATCGGCGCGCTGCCCGCGCCCGCGATCGCGGACCAGCTCTGGCTGGCGCGCTGGCTCCTCTACCGGGTCGCCGAGGACTTCGGTGTGTCGGCCACGCTGTACCCGAAGCCGGTGAAGGGCGATTGGAATGGCGCGGGCGCGCACACGAACTTCTCGACGAAGGAGATGCGGCGCTCCTTCGAGGCGTGCGAAGCTGCCGCGAAGGCGCTCGGCACCCGCCACGATCTGCACATCCAGAACTACGGCCACGCGATCGAGGAGCGGCTCACCGGCCTCCACGAGACCTGCTCCTACAAGGAGTTCCGCTACGGCGTCTCCGATCGCGGCGCGGCCGTGCGCATTCCCTGGCAGGTCGCGCGTGACCGGAAGGGATACATCGAGGACCGGCGCCCGAACGCGAACATGGACCCCTACGTCGTGACGCGCCTCATCATCGAGACCGTGTGCGGCGCCCGCGACGCGAAGCGGGCCGGCAGCGAGGGGTCGAACGGCGCCGCTGCGCGAGCGAACGGACGCAAGGCGGTGGCCGCGAACGGACGCAAGGTGGTGGCCGCGAAGCGCTGACAGCCTCGGTCATCCGGAGTCGGGCACGACAAGCGGTCTCGTCGCCTACCTCGACGGCAAGCCCGTCGGCTGGTGCGCGGTCGAGCCGCGCACCGCCTATCCGCGCCTGCTGCTCAAGACGCGCGTCCCCTGGGCGGGCCGAGCGGTAGACAAGACGGACGACACCGTCTGGGCCGTGACCTGCTTCGTCACCCGCACTGGCTTCCGCCGCCGCGGGATCAGCCGTGCGCTCGCGCGCGCCGCCGTCGTCTTCGCGCGGCAACGGGGCGCCCGCGCCGTCGAGGGCTACCCGATGATCACGCAGCCTGAGCAGGAGATCATGATGGGAGAGCTCCACGTCGGCAGCCGCAGCATCTTCGCCGCCGCCGGCTTCGCCGAGGTCAGTCGGCCGACCCTCCGGCGTGTCGTGATGCGCATCGACTTCTAGGCGGTCAGAAGAGCGGCGCGACGAAACGGAAGGTCGCCGCGGCGACGTGACAGCGTCACCATCCCGGGTGTGCTCCGTACATGAGTTTCGCTCCCGACTACCGACCACGACGCGTCTGGTATTGACGCACGCCTTGATCCGCTCAGCTCAAGGTGACCTCCACCGAAGCGAGGTGCACGAGGTTCCCGTCGCGCGGGCTCGTGTCGAACACTTCGATCCGCCCGGGCTGCGTGCCGCCGCTCAGCGCGTACGCGACGGTCCCGCTGAACGGCCCGCGGGCGCCGAGCGGGCCGCTGACCGACGCCGAGCCGGTGCCGATCTCGGTCCCCGCCTGGTCGCGCACGCGCAGCGCGAGCTGGTTGTGCTGGGTCGCCCACGCGTGACCGCTCACCGTCACCGGGTCGCTCACCGTCGTCGCGCTCGTCGGCGCTCGGATGTCGATCCGCTCCGTAACGCAGGCCTTGCAGCGCAGCCACCACCACAGCGCCCCGCCGATGGAGCCGATACCGATGAGACGCACGAGCATCATCCGACCTCCTCGCTCTGGTCACGCGACCCGTGGTCGACGGGCACGAGCGCCATCCTGGAGGCGGCGATCAGGGCAGCGACCGCCTCGCCTCGGGTGCGGTCGATCCGGCGCGTCGCGCGTTCATCGGCGAGCCGACGACGGCGGTGGGGCACGGCATCGCAAGCGAGATCGGTGGGCGATACTGGATTCGAACCAGTGTCTGGAAGCCAAGCACATCTAGCCAAGAACTAAGCACAACGGGGCGGGCGGCAGGCACCCCCGCTCAACCAAACCAGTGACCCAGTCGTCTCGAGACCGCAAGGTCATTCAGTTCGTCTCCGGCAGAGGGCTGAGCCAACCAGCTGAGCATCCCCACATATCCCCCGAGGACCGCATCGCTGTCGCGATGGCACGGCTTGGCTGGGAC
>JACDAF010000278.1 GCA_013695575.1 Chloroflexota bacterium
GTGGGCTCTAGTGGGCTCGAACCACTGACCTCGGCGATGTCAACGCCGCGCTCTAACCAGCTGAGCTAAGAGCCCGCGGAAGGGCCGAGTCTACCAAGTCAGGCGACCCGCGTGATGACCTCCACCGCGAGCCGCTCGTCAGCGGCGCCACGGAACGTGCCCTGCGTCGGCGGAACGTCGCGATAGTCGCGACCGACGGCCATCTTCACGTGGTGCTCGCTCGCCAGCAGGTCGTTCGTCGGATCGAAGCCGCGCCATCCGTGTGTCGGCGACCACGCTTCCGCCCAGGCGTGCGAATGCCCGCCGCCGAGCTTTGGGCCGTCAGCGCCCGTGACGATGTAGCCGCTCATGTAGCGCGCGGGGATCCTAAGCGCCCGACACAGCCCGACGAGCACGTGCGCGAGGTCCTGGCAGACGCCCGTCCGGGTCGCGAGCAGCTCGGGAACGGTGGTCGCGACGGTCGTCACGTCGGGTCGGTACTGGAACTCTGTATGCACGAGATGCATCAGCGCAGCCGCCACCTCGAACTCGCAATCCGCCGACGCCGGGCGGTACGGGAACGCGAGCGCAGCGAGACCCTCGTCGCGGGGGATGAGCGCCGATGGCTGCAGGTAGTCGGCGAGATCCCCGGGATCCAGCGGGAGGGGCGGCGTTCGGGGGCGGGCGAACGGGTCGCTGAGCGTGGTCTCGATCTCGCCGACGGTCGTGATCTCGAGATGACCATGCGGAGCCGCCACGGTGATGAGATGTCCGATGTTGCCGAACGCATCCGCGTAGCGCCGCACGGCGGCCACCGGGGAGGTCCGTAGCTCGAACCGCCCCCAACGCTGATCCTCGTCGCTGCGGGGTCCGAGGCGCACGTCCATGACGCTCTCCACGACGTCACTGTCGTACTCCAGCCGTGTGAGGTGCCGGAGCGTCACCCTCATTGCTGCTGCTGCGCGGCCATGAGCACCGCCGCGCGAGCGACCCCGACGAGGCGGCCGGCGTGCGGCTGATCGCGCAGGTACGTCGCGATGACCTGATCCGACACCGCGGCGATCGCTGATTGCACCGTGGCGAGGAAGTCGTCGAACCCCTGCTCGTAGATCTCGTCGACGGCGCCATGCTCGACGAGCGCGCGGACACGGCCCAGGGTCCGAACAGCCGGGCCCGGGTCGTTCCCCGCGCCCTCGCGCAGCGCCGCGATCACGCCGAGCGACTCCATCGCGCGCGTCAGGCCGAACCGGACCGATTGCGGGAAGACCGGGTTCAGCAGCAGGAACTCCACGATCCGTGCCGGCTCGATCCGGAGCGCGTAGTAGCGCGCGTACGCCTCGGCGCAGCCGGCCGACCGCAAGACCGCGAGCCATCTCACGAGATCGGTGTCGCGGCCCTCGACATTCGTCAGGAGATGCCCCTGGCGGCGCAGGAGCATGGTGATCCCGTGCGCACGCTCCAGGTACATCCCGAGCTCGATGAAGTGCCACGGCTCATCGTGGGCGAGCGTCGCGTCGGCGAGCCCCTGGAAGTGCTGGAGCTGCTCGCGCACAAGGCGATGGAAACCGCCCGTGTCGCCACGGACGTCGCGCGCCGCCGTCGGTCTGGTGAGCGACGCGTGCAGCTGGTTCAGCTCCTCCCACATCTCGGTCGAGATGCTCTCGCGTACGCCACGAGCGAGCGCCCGTGCCCGGCGCACGCAGGACACCAGCGAGTCGGCATTCTCCTCGTCGCTCGTGAGCCAGAAGCGCACGTCGCCCGTGATCTCGATCCCGGGCGGGACGAGCGGGGTCCAGAAGTCGACGTCGCCCGCGTCGAGCTCGAGGTGCCGGGTGACGTCGATGAGGCGCGACACGCCGATGGCGCGCTCGACGTAGCGCGACATCCAGAAGAGGTCGTCCGCGACACGGCAGAGCATCAGGAGAGCACCCAGGTGTCCTTCGCGCCGCCCCCCTGGGACGAGTTCACGACCAGCGAGCCCCTGCGAAGCGCGACGCGGGTCAGACCGCCGGGCGTGATCGTCACCTCGTCACCGGAGAAGAGGATGAACGGACGCAGGTCGACGTGTCGGCCGTCGAGACGGTCGTGCTGCCACGACGGATGCCGGGACAGCGCAAGCGTCGGCTGCGCGATGTAGCCGCGGGGGTCCGCCTCGATCCGGCGCCGGTACTCCTCCCGATCGCTGGCCGGTGCATGCGGTCCGATGAGCATGCCGTAGCCCCCGCTCTCGTTGACGGACTTCACGACGAGCTCACCGATGTGCTCGAGGATGTATGCGCGCTCGACCGGGTCTGCCGCGACATAGGTCTTCACATTCGGCAGGATCTCGTCCTCGCCGAGGTAGTACTTGATGATCGTCGGTACGTACGCGTAGACCGCCTTGTCGTCCGCCACCCCGGTGCCCACCGCGTTCGCGACCGAGACCCGCCCCATGCGGTAGGTGGCGAGGAGCCCGGGGACGCCGAGGAGCGAATCCGGGCGCAAGGCCAGCGGGTCGAGGAAATCGTCGTCGATCCGCCGATAGATCACGTCGACGCGCTGCCGTCCACTCGTCGTCCGCATGTACACGGTCGCGTCGTCGACGAAGAGGTCGGAGCCCTCGACCATCTCGATCCCCATCGCCTTGGCGAGAAACGCGTGCTCGAAGAACGCGGAGTTGTGGACGCCCGGAGTGAGGAGCACGATCGTGGGCTCGTGCGCGATCGGCTGCGCCACCGCCCGGAGCACATCGAGGAGATCTTGCGGGTACCCCTCGACGGGACGGACGTCGTGGTCGGTGAAGAGCTGGGGCCACACGCGCTTGAGCACGCGCCGGTTTTCCACCACGTACGAGACCCCCGAGGGCGTCCGGAGGTTGTCCTCCAGCACGTAGAACTCGCCGCTCGCGTCACGCACGAGGTCGCTGCCGACGATGTGGGTGTAGACGCCGCGCGGGACCTCGACACCGCGGAACCCGCGCCGATAGCCTCGTGCCCCGAGGATGAGCTCCGGCGGGATGAGACCGCTCCGCAGGATCTTCTGCTCGTGGTACACGTCATGGAGGAACAGGTTGAGCGCGCGGACCCGCTGCTCGAGGCCGCGCTCGATCCGCTGCCACTCCTCCGCGGTGATGATCCTCGGAATGAGATCGAACGGGATGATCTTCTCGATGCCGCTTGGATCCTGGTTCACCGCGAACGTGATGCCGCGCGCCTGGAAGGAGAGCTCCGCCGCGAGCTGTCGCCGCGTCACGTCCTGAGCCGAGAGGGTCGCCAGGCGTCTCGCCAGGGGCGCGTAGTGCTCGCGAACGTGCCCATCGGCATCGAACATCTCGTCCCAGAACCCGCCGAGGTCGTATGCGGTGAGCTCGGTCGTCCCCGCGTTCATGCGACGGCCTCCGCGGCGGGACCCTCGCGCAGCTCCACGATCTCGGCGCGCTTCGTGGCGGACAGCTTGCCGGCGGCGGGGCCACTGAAGGTGCCCGAAGTGGGCGAGACATCGGCGAAGTCCCTGCCGACCGCCACCGTGAGGTAGTCCATCCGGGTCCGCCGCGCGTGCGTCGGGTCGTACGCGACCACCTCCACCTGCTCCGGGTCGTCGGACCGGAGCAACGCCTCGACCCAGGCGTGCGGCGCGCCCTCACCGACGAGATGCCCGGAGACGTACCGGCAGTGCACGCCGAGCAGGCGCAGCACCGAGAGGAGGATGTGCGCGTAGTCCTGGCACACCCCACGCCCGAGATGGAGCGCCATCGCCGCCGGCGTGGTGTAGCCGGTCACGCCGAACTGGTATCGGAGCGCGCGGCCCGCCCAGTCGTGCGCGAGCTCGGCCCGTGCGCGCCGGTCACGGGTCTCGTCCGCTATCTCACGGGCGGCGCGCTCGAGCCGGGGATCGGGTGCGGTAAGCGCGGTGTGCTCGAGGAAGGTCTCCCACCCTTGCGCGTCCCACGGCGCCGGCTCGAGCCGCGGACCGTCCCGACGGACGCGCTCGACCCGGAAGATGCCCTCGAAATCGACCGCTTTCGGCACGCGGTTCGCGACGACTTTCGTAACGCGGTTGCCGTACGAGTCCCGCTCCCACGACACGAGGTGATCACCCTCGGTCCCGCGGACGTCCAGGTGGTAGTTCAGGACGCGCTGGTCTCCGTACACGTCGCGCGGGATCATGACGAGGCGCTGCCGGAGATCCCAGACCGGACCCGTGTAGGTGTAGCGGTAGTGCTGCCGAACACGGTAGACGGCGCGCTCGACGCGCGTCCAGTCGGTCACCGGGGCCTGCGGGCCGCCTCCTCGAGGGCGTCCGCGTCGTCCTCCTGCGGTGGCCCGCCGGGCCGCTCCGCGGTGATCTCGTCAGCCCAGACGACAAACTTCGCGAGCTTCGCGGAGCCGTACGACGTGGAGAGGGCCACGTCCACGGCATCGCGGCCGCGCCCAACGACGATCCGTCCGATACGCGGCGTGTTGAACCGGGCGTCGAAGGTGTACCACCGGTCACCGAGGTAGGCCTCGAACCACGTGTGGAAGTCCATCGGGAGCTGGTCGGGAACGTCGATGTCCGGGAGGTAGCCGAACGTGTAGCGCGCCGGGATGTTCATGGCGCGGCACAGCCCGACGGCCAACAGCGCGAAATCCCTGCAGACGCCCTTGCCGCTCTCGAGGACCTGCGCCGCGGTGAGGGTCGGGCTGCTCGTGCCGTATCCAAACGTGATGTGTGAGTTCACGAAGTCGCAGATCGCCTGCACCCGCGTCCACGTCGGGGGCGTGGCGCCGAACAGCTCCCACGCGCGATCGATCATGAGATCGGATTCCGCGAGCCGGCTCGGCAGCGTGTAGACGAGCACGTCGTCCGGGAGCTCCTCCACCGGGTGCAGGCGCGCGTCCGGCACGACCAGGTCGGGATCGCGCGCCATCTCGACCACGGCGTCGTAGCGCACGGTGAACGGCCCGCGCGGCAGCGTGAACCGCCAGCAGATGTTCCCGAACAGGTCCGTGTACTCGCGCACCGGCACGCTGGGGCCGAACCAGCGGGACTCGTAGACGATCTTCGGCTCGCTATCGGGACGCGGGCGCACGATCATCACCGTCGGGACTTCGCCGTCGGTATCCCAGCCGAACTCGCAACCGACCCTGACCCGCATGGGTGGAGTTTAGGGAGCCTGCGCCTCAGGCGAGGGAGGGCTTCGCCCGACCGAGCCGCAGGGCCCCCGCGAGCCGTCGCAGCCGAAGGCAGCGACGGGCGCGGGGATCAACGGAACATGCGCAGGCCCGTAGCCGGAGCGCCTTTCGCGTAGCAGACGACCCGAAAGGCGCCGAACCCTCGCGGGTCGAGGAGCGCGTCCGTCGCCGCGCGGTGCCCCGACTCGCGGAGCTGCTCGATGGGTGTGGACGGACGCCCCGTCGGCTCGCGCGCGCCTAGGGCCATGAGGACCTCCCGCTGCGTCGCCGACCCCGCGAGGCGGAGACCTGCGCCCTCCGCCGCCCGACGGATCGCCGTGAAGTTCACAGTCGCGGTGAGGTCGTGCGCGCCGGGATCCACGAAGGGATCTTCGATGAGGCGGTGACCCGCGAACCCGCGGACCGTGCCGGCGCCCTCGCGGCCGACGAGGCCGGACTCTTCGTCGCCGTAATCGATGAACAGGGCGTAACCCGATGCGAGCGCGGCCCCGAGCGCGGCGACCCATCCTTCCGCCGCCGGGCTCACCTCCCATCTGCCGCCGATCGGGATCGCATCCGGCAGCCGCCAGCGCAGGTCCTGGCTGCTCGGCGCCCGCAGGACCTCGACGAGCCG
>JACDAF010000281.1 GCA_013695575.1 Chloroflexota bacterium
GACGGCGCTCGAGGGCGTCTTCACCCAGAGCACGCCGCGCTCCCCGGGCGCGACCGGTCCCCCCTCGGGGTCGAGGATCCTCGCCTCGGTGCCCGGGACCTCCACGCCCGAGGCGCCGGGGCGGCGCAGATCCGGCTGATTCGACAGGAACATGAAGATCGTTTCGGTGGCACCGATCCCGTCGAGGACCGGAGCGCCGAGGTGCCGCTCGATCGAGAGCCCCAGCTCCTCGGGCAGCCGCTCGCCGGCGGACACGAAGAGCCGGACGGAAGAGAAGGCCTCCGCAGGCGCCTCATCACGCAACAGGCGTGCGTAGAAGGTGGGCACCGAAAAGAGCAGGGTGGGACGGAAGTCGCGAGCAACACCGACGGCGGTCGGGACGTCCGGCCACGACGGGTGGAGGAACGTCTCGGTACCGGTGCGCAGCGGTATGAGCAGCGCGTTCCCGAGCGCGTACGCGAAGAACAGCTTGGACGTCGCGAAGATCCTGTCGCCGCGGGTGACACCGAGGACCTGCACGCCGTAGTGCTCGGCCGCGAGCAGCGTCCGGCGGGCATGTATCGCCGCCTTCGGCTGTCCGGTGGTGCCGGAGGTGTAGAGCCAGAAGCCCATATCGTCGAGGCTCATCGGCTCCGGCACCAGCTCCGCCGACGCGGCTGCCACCGCGCGCTCGAACGACGCGAGGCCCTCGGGTGCGGCGCCGACCACGAGCACGGAAGCAAGCCGCGAAAGCTCGGGCTGGATCCGGAGCGCGATCCCCGCGAGCGTCTCGTCCACCACGAGCACCTTCGCCCGCGCGTCGCTGAGGATGCCGCGATAGTCGTCCGCGGTGAGGCGGGTGTTGAGCAAGACGGGAACCGCACCGATCTTCAGCGCCCCGAAGAACGTCGCGGCGAGCTCGACCCCATCGGCGAGGAGCACAGCCACCCGCTGCTCGGGCTCGACGCCGAGGTCGCGCAGCGCGTTGCCGACGCGGTTGACCTGCGCCGCGAGCTCGCCGTAGGTCAGCGCGCGGGACGGAGTGCGTATCGCGACGTCGGCCGCGCGACCCTCGTCGAGGTGGCGCTCGATGAACCGATGGACAAGCCCGGCCTCCATGGGCATTGAGCGACGATGCCATGCGCGTGGTGACTGCGCATGAGCGGCCCCTCCGCGACCCGACTTGATGGCCAAGGTCCGCGACATCGTCGGCTCTACCTGGGCCCCCGAGAGGCGCTTGTGCTCTGCGTCGATGGAGACGTGGCACTAGCACCACCACGTCCCCCGCGAGCCGTCGCAGGCAGCGGCGACGGGCGCGGGGTCTTAGTGGATCAGCGCAGCCACGGCGGCGCTTCCCACTTGTCCGGAAGGACCGTCACCTTCACCGGCATCTCGGACGCCGTTTCGGCGACGGTCTGGATCTGGCCGATGAGCATCGGGCCGTAGGGGCAGAACGGCGTCGTGAGCACCATCTTCACCTCGGCCTCCTCTTCGTCGCCATCCTTGTTGAAGACGACCTCGCGGATGAGATCGAGGTCGATCACCGACAGCCCGATCTCGGGGTCCAGGACCGCCTGCAGCGCGTTCAGGATCTTCTCTTGCTTCTCGGCCTCCGAAACGATCGGGTTGTTGTCCGCGGACATCGCTACCTCCTGCGACCCAGCCTCGCCACCACGGCGACGACGAGGGTCAGCCCGACGCTGAGGGCGAGCGACGTCGCGATGGGCGCGTAGATCATCCAGCCCTCGCCCCCTAGCCTAACGTCGCCCGGGAGCCGGCCCATTCCCGGGATGAACATCCAGGCAAGACCGAGCGCGATGAGCGCGGCGCCGAGGACGATCAGCGTCCTCCCGGCGGGGCCGCTCACCTCGGGCCCGTGCAGAAGGCGAGATTCAGCACGACCGTGAGCACCACGCTGAGCAGCAGGGAGGCGCCGAGCGGCGCGTAGAAGGTGAACGGGCCCTTCGTGGCCCGCAGGTCGCCTGGCACCCGCCCGACACCAAGCGTCCGGCCGGCGAGGCTCACGATGCCGATCAGCACCAGGACCAGACCGCCGAGGATGAGCATGAGCGGAACGAGCGACTCCATGCGACCCGATCACGCACGGCGCGTGCCGCGCTAGGCGTTCTCCGCCCACAACGTCTCGGCCTCGCGCGGGACCGCCAGGCCCAGGTGACGGTAGGCGCGCTCGGTCGCCACCCGGCCGCGGGGCGTTCGCTTCAGGTAGCCCTCCTGGAGCAGGTACGGCTCGTAGACGTCCTCGATCGTCTCAGCGTCCTCGCTTGTCGCGGCGGCGAGCGTCTCGAGGCCGACCGGCCCGCCGGCGAACTTCTCCGCGATGGCGCGGAGCAGCCTGCGGTCACCCTCGTCAAGCCCGGCGTCGTCCACCTCGAGCGCCGCCAACGCCTCACGCGCGACCGGCAACGTCACGCGGCCATCGTGGCGGACCTGCGCGAAGTCGCGGACTCGCTTGAGCCACCGGTTCGCGATCCGTGGGGTGCCACGCGAGCGTCGCGCGATCTCGTGCGCCGCCTCGGACGCGACGTCGATGGCGAGCAGGCCCGCGGATCGGCGCACGACCTGCTCGAGCGCCTCGGTCCGAAAGAGGTCCAGGTGGTAGATCGCGCCAAAGCGATCGCGCAGTGGAGACGAGAGCCGGCCGATCCGTGTCGTCGCGCCGATCAGCGTGAAACGCGGCAGCGGCAACCGCAGCGTGCGCGCGCCCGGACCCTTTCCGATGACGATGTCGAGTCGGTAGTCCTCCATCGCGGGGTAGAGCACCTCCTCCACGATCCGAGGCAACCGGTGGATCTCGTCGACGAAGAGGACGCTGCCCGGCTCGAGGTCGGTGAGGATCGCCGCGAGGTCCCCGGCGCGTTCCAGCGCAGGCCCGCTCGTGATGCGCATCTGGACGCCGAGCTCGTTCGCGATGACGTGCGCGAGCGAGGTCTTCCCGACCCCGGGCGGCCCGTA
>JACDAF010000305.1 GCA_013695575.1 Chloroflexota bacterium
GACGGCGCCCCCGACCCCCGCGCCCACGGCACCGCCGCCCGCCGCGACGCCACCGCCGCCCGCTCCAACAGCGCCACCTGTCACGACGGCGCCGCCTCCGGGCGGATTCAGCTTTCCCACCCTGTTCGTGACGATCACCGATTCGCGCAACGGGCGCGTGAGCGTCGTCGCGAATCCGGGGGCGAGCTGCTCCGCGATCGCGCGGCTCCCCGACAACGTCACCGTGCTCCAGCTCGGCACGCAGGTCGCGCCGGCGAACGGCATGCTCGGCTGGTCCTACACGCCGGCGCCGCCATCGCCGAACCTCGGCGTGCACAAGGTGGACTGCGCACTCGGCAGCGAGCGGGCGTCGGCCGAAGCGAGATTCACCGCCAACTAGATTCGTGCGCTCGGCCAGCGATGCGCTGACCGATCGCTACGAGCGGCGGGCGGCCACCTCGGCGAAGAGGTCGTGGTACTTCTCCACGACGACGGGCCAGGTGTAGGTCCGCCGCACGAACGACGCGCCGCTGCGGCCGAGAGCGTCGCGGATCTCAGGCCGCTCGATGAGGAGCTCGCACAGCTCGGCGAATTCCGCCGCGGTGCTGTAGGAGAGCCCCGCTCCGGCGCGTCGGCCCATGCTGGCCAGCACCGGCGAGGCCGCGGGTGACACGGTCGGGCGCCCGCAGGCCCACGCCTCGAGCGTCACGATGGAGAGCGACTCCAGCCGGCTCGGCACGCACAGCGCCCGGCAGGCGGCGTACGCGCCGTACTTGTCCTCATCGCCGAGCGAGCCGAGGTGGCGCACGTCGTCACGGTCGGGGATCGCCATCTCCCGATGCCCGACGAGCACGAGCGTCGCCTTGTGGGTGCTCCTGTCCCGCCAGCGCTTCCAGTGAGCGAACAGCTCGTGCATCCCCTTGCTCTCGACGATCCGTCCCACATACAGGAAGAACGGCCCCTCGATGCCGTGCCGCTCGCGGAAGCGATCCGCGCCGCGGTGCGCGGGCACATCGACGCCGACGCCGACGATGTCGTTCGGGATCCGCGAGTTGCGGAATCGACGCTGCACCATCGCGCGCTCCTCATCGGTGTTGAAGGCGATCGCGCGCGCCGCGTGGAAGAGCGGCTTGTAGACGGACAGGCCGATGGCCGGCTCGTCGTGGGCGGTCGGCACGAGCACCGCGCGGTCCGGCACGAGCGGCAGTCCATACGCGGAGGGGTAATAGAGATAGCCGAAGAACAGCGCCAGATCGACCTCGCGACCGCGCCGGCTTACGTGGTCGAGGAGCTCCGGCACGTAGGGGCCCTGTTTCTCGACGAACGCGTGTTCATCGGCAAGGGTGTGCCCGCCCGCGAACGCGGCGCGCTCGTAGCGGCGGAAGTCCCGCGCGCGCCCCGCCTCGACCTTGAAGCGCCGCACCGGCACGCCGTCCACCTTGTCCATCCCCGGGGTGAGCACGTGCTCCCAGGTCCAGTAGTCGAGCGCGGTCGTGGTCACGACCTCGGCGTCGTAGTGCGGAGCGAGGCGACGCACGAGCTCGCGCGCGTGCGCCTCCGCTCCCCCGGCGACGTCGTCGCCGTACCGCTGGACGACGACCATCAGGCTCTGCTTCATGCCGCCGCCATCCCGACGAGCAGCTCGAGGCGCCTGTCCGCCGCACGCCAGTCGCACTCGGTCGCGACCCACTCGCGTCCCGCCGCTCCGGGCTCGCGTCCGCGCGCGAGCAGCGCCTCCAGCGCGGGGACGAGCTCTCCGGTGCTGTCGTACGTCGCGCCCCCGCCCGAGCGCGCCACCTGGCCCGCCGTGACGGCGTTCCGCGCCGGGACGAGCACGGGCGTTCCCTGCTGCCACGCCTCGAGCAGCACGATCCCGAGGCTCTCGAGATACGAGGGCAACACGAGCGCATCGGCGGCCGCGAGCGCGGCCCACTTCTCGGCATCGTCCACGCGCCCGAGCGAGACGATGTCGTCGCGGACCGGCAGGTCCATGCGCACCGTCCCCGCGAGGACGAGCGTCGCGTCGAGCAGCGTCGTGCGCGCGGCCCACGCGCCCAGGAGGTCGTCGCACCCCTTTCCCTCGCTCACCTGGCCGAGGTAGAGCACCAGAGGCCCGGTGCGCCCCAGCCGCGCGCGCATCGCCGCGGCGTCGCCCTCCGGCGCGGGATCGAGGCCGATGCCGAGCACGACGCTCGGGATATGCGCGTTGTGGAACCGCCGGTGCACCAGCGCGCGCTCCTCGGGCGTGAGGAAGCCCATCACGCGTGGCACCGCGAAGAGCGCGCGGTACGGCGCGAGCGCGAGGGGCAGCTCGTCGTGGGCCGTCGGGATGAGCGCGGCACGCTCAGGGACGATCGGCAGCCCGAGCGCGGTCGGCGCGTAGATGTACGTCCAGAAGAGGATCGCGTCGTAGCGCTCGCCCTCGCGGTGCAGGAAGTCGTAGAGCGCCGGTGCGTGAGGTCCCTGGCGCCGCGGCCAGTCGAGCTCGTCCGCGACCATGTGGGGCTCGAAGAGCACGTGCTGCTCCATCGCCTTGTACCCGGGATCCCGGCCGCTCGCGACCGCGAAGCGGCGCACGCGGATCCCGCCCACCTCATCGTCGCCGGCGGGGTAGTGCTCGGCCCAGGTCCAGTAGTCGAGCGCGGTGGTGGTCGCGACCTCGACGTCGTGGCGGAGCGCGAGCCGCTCCGTCATGACACGCGCATGCCCCTCGGACCCGCCCACGACCTCGTCGCCGTACCGCTGCACGACCGTGAGCAGCTTCATCCCGAGACCGCGGCGGGCGTCGCGATCACTCCAGGCCGACGAGGTAGCGGGCGGCGAATCGCTCGGGGTCGAGCATGCGGCGCAGGATGCCGACCTGCCGGCGCAGCCGTGCGTACGTCTCCGGCTCCTGCACCTCGCGCATCGCCCGTGCTAGCTCGGCGGTATCGCGCGCCACGAGCCCCGCGCCCCGGTACAGATGGAAGCCCGGGATGTCCGAGTAGATCGCGGGAAGCCCTGCCCACACGGCCTGCGTCGCGATCGCGCTCTGGAACATGTCTTCGTAGAAGAGCACGACGCAGTCGGATGCCACGACGTGCTCGCCCATCGTCGCGAATTCGTCGTTCACCTTCACGTTCTCGAGCCCGCGCTCGGCGATGAAGCTCGTCACCTCGTCGAAGTAGCGCGGGTCCCAATCGGACTTCGTCCCGGAGAGCACCACGAGCGCGTCCGGCGGTGCTGCGGACAGCACCTCGAGGAAACGCTTGCGGCGGAAGAAGAATCCCGGTGAGACGAAGATGAAGCGGTCCTCGGGCAGGCCGAGCTTTCGCCGGAGCGCGCGCTTCTCCTCGTCGCTCCGCGGCGGCGTCGCGTTCTCGAGCGGCATCAGCACGAGCGGGATCTGGTCCACCCTCGACATCTCGCGCGTGAGGAGGTTGACCCAGAACCCGGACCGGTCCGAGTGCACGACGATCCGCTTCGGCAGCGCGCCCATGAGCCCGAGGACCGCCCGGTAGCGTACGAACCAGTTCGAGATCCGCAGCGCGACCCACGGCACGCGGACGCTCTCGGCGAGGAACCGCAGGCGCGGCCGGAAGTGCAGGGCAGCCGAGAGCATGCGGTAGTGGTGGAACTTCTCCGGCTCGAGCTCGTGCAGCGACAGGACGGTCGGGATCTTCCGGCGCCGGAGCGAGAGGAGCGCCTGCACGAACGGCACGTCGCGGAAGATCCCCGCCTCGTGCTCGACGATGACCGCATCCACGCCGGCCGGGATGTCGGCGATCTTCTTGCGCAGGTCGGCGCTGTCCAGATGCCGGACCCCGACGAACGTGGCCTGGTGGCCGTTCGCGCGCAGGCCGTCGCAGAGCGCTCCCGAGTAGTCGTGGATGCCGCAGCGCTGGTCGCTCGAGACGACCGCGATGCGGCGGCGCTTCGGGACCGGCAGCGTCCAGCCGACCAGGGCGAGCGCCTCGCGAAGGCGAGCGCCGACCCGCTCGGGTGAGAACTCGGCGAGCCGCTCGCGGCCTTTCGCGATGAGATCCTCGCGGAGCGCCGCGTCGTGCACGATCCGGTCGAGCGTCTCGGCGACGCGCTCGGGCGACTTGTCCTGCAGCAGGATGCCGGCGTCGCCGAGCGTCTCCGGGATGGCGCCAGCGGCATGCGCGATTATCGGGAGGTCGAAGCGCATCGCCTCGACGAGCGGCGCGCAAAAGCCCTCGTGGTCGGACAGCGTGAGGAGCGCGGTGCCACCCCGGTAGTACGCGAGGAGCTCGTCCAGCGGCACGCTGCCCGCGAAGCGGACCGCCTGGTGGAGGCCGTGCGTACCCACCAGGGTCTCGACGCGCTCGAGATAGTCGCCGCTCATCGCGTGCGAGCCCACGAAATGCAGCCGCGCCGTTGGATCCTGCTCGCGGTAGCGCGCGAACCCCGCGATGACGTCGTGCACCGCTTTCTGCGGGAGGATCTGCCCCACGACGACGATGTCCGTGCGCTCGTCGGCGAGGTCGCGCAGCACACGCTCGCTCGGCGCCGTCTCATACGCGCGCCAGTCGAGCAAGAGCGGCACGACGGCGGTGCGCCGGAAGCCGGCCCCGACGAGCTCCTGCCGGTTGTACTCGCTGTCGCCGATGCCGAGGTCGCTCCGCTCCGCAAGGCGGCCGAGCTGCTCGCGACCGAGGTCCGCGTAGTGGCGGTTGAAGTCCGAGATGCCCTCGAAGAACCGCGACGGCGTGATGTTGTGGTAGACGACGGCCTTCGGGATGGGCAGCGTCGCGATGTCGTCAAGGAAATCGTTTCCCATGGACACGTGTACCAGGAGCGCCGCGTCGTCCTGCGGCTCGCTCACGAGATCGCGGCCGTCGCGCACGAACGCGCGCACCTCGGGCCGGGCATCCTCGGCGAAGAGCTCGGAGCGCACCCCATGCCGCCACAGCAGGTGCTGGAGGCCGAAGCAGTCGTTGCCCACCGCGTCGCCGAACGCGATCGTCGGGTGGAACTGGTGGAGGGCGCGGAGCCGCACGGTCAGTACGGCGGGCGGAGGCCCGGGAACATCGGAAAGTGCTTCACGTTGAGCGTCTTGAGGTCCGCCTCGAGATGGAGCGCCACCGCCGCGACGACGAGGTCGGCCACGCCGATGCCCGGATGCGAGCGCCGGTACGTGCGGCCCAGCTCTCCCGCGGTCTCAGACTGTTCCTCGTTCAGCTCCGACCAGCGGATCTCCGCGAGGAGCGTGTGCGTGGCGCGCTCCTCGCCGGGTCGCATACCGGCCAGGACCTCGGCACGGACCACGTACGAGCTGCACAGCTCGTCGGCCTGGCGCAGCGCGTCCAGGACGAGCTTCGTGGCGCCCGGATGCCACCTGAGATGGTCGATGAGGATGCCGGTGTCGAGGACGAGCCTCAGCGCGATCGCTCCAGGACGTCCTGGAGCCTGCGCCCGCTCCGCATGCGCTCGACGTACTCCTCGCCGGACTCGGTCCGGTCCTTCCACGCGCCGGCGCTCTCCTTTACGGCACGGAGCCGATCCTCGAGCGTCCGCGCGCTCTTCGGCAGGTATTTCTCGTCGATCGCGGCGCGGATCTGCTCGGAGATCGTCACGCCGGTCGCCTTCTGGCGCCGGTGCAGGAGCGTGTCCTGCTCCGCGGTGAGGTAGATCTGCGTCCGCTTCATGATGTATTTAGCATACATCGCCCCAGTAATGCGGAGAGCGCGGCGCTCACGCTCCAGCCCTACAGCGCGAGCAGCTCGCGCGTGCGCGCCGCCACGCGGTCGGACGCGAACTCGGCGACGCGCCGTTCCCCCGCCTCGACCAGCGTGCGGCGCAGCTCGGGCCGCTCGATCGTGAGCGCGCACGCCTCGGCCGCCTCCGCCAGGTCCTTGCGCCGCAGCAGGATCGCCGCGTCGCCGACCGTCTCCGCGACCGCGGCCGCGTCGTACGCGACCACCGGCAGGCGGAAGCGCATCGCCTCGAGCAGCGGCACGCCAAAGCCTTCGTGCTCCGAGAGCGACACGAAGGCGGACGCGCTCCTGTAGTACGCGACGATCTGCGGGAGGGGCACCGAGCCCGTGAAGGTGACCGCGCTCGCGAGCCCCAGCTCGCGAGCGAGGGATGCGACGCGCGCGTGGTACTGGGGCTGATCGGTGTACGAGCCGACGAGCAGCAGGTGCGCCTCCGGGTCGATGCACCGCCGGTAATACGCGAGCATGCGGATGAGGTCGTCGTGTCGCTTGTTCGGCGAGACGCGACCGACGAAGAGCAGCTTCGTGCGCACTGCGCTCCACACCGCGAGGACGCCTTCGTCAGGCGGAACCGCGTACGCGTCCCAGTCGATGAGGATCGGGACCGTGGCCGTGGGCTCGAACCCGGACTCCTCGAGCTCGCGCCGGTTGTACTCCGAGACGCCGACGGCGAGATCCACCGTGCCCGCGAGCAAGCGCAGCTGCGCGCGGCCGAGCTGCGCGAACGCGGCGGCGTGCGGATTGATGCCGGCGAAGAACTCGGACGGAGTGACGTTGTGGTAGACGAGCACCTTCCGCCCCGGCAGCTTCACCAGCTGGTCGAAGACCTCGTGGCCCATCGAGAAGTGCAGGATCAGGAGGTCATCGGGCTTGACCGTCCGGAAGAGCCGCCGGTACGGCAGGACGCCGGAGACGCCGGGCTTCGCCTCGATCGCGTACGAGGCGGGCTCGTGGCCCCACTCGCGCAGGCGCCGCTCGAGCGCGAAGACGTGATTGCTCATCGCGTCGCCCGGTGCCAGCACCGGGTGGAACTGGTGAACGGTCGTCATGCGCCGAGCTCGCGCACGTACGCGGGACGAGCTTTTCCCAGGGATCGAAGGAGCGCGCGGTCCGCGGTCCAGAACTCGCCGTCATCGGGCGCCACGAGCTGGACGCACGCAAGGAACGTTGCGTCGTACAGCGTCGGGAGCGCGAACTGCGCCGCGAGTGCCCAGGCAGTCTCGCGCAGCTCGGCGCTGTCGAGGTACAGGACGGGATAGGCGCGGTACGTGTCCCAGGCTTGCGCGAGCTCGGCCTCACCGATGTCGCCGGAGCGCGCCTTCTTCAGGAGCACGGAGCCCACTTCGGCCCACGTCCATGCGGGCGCGATGATCGGCCGGCCCGCCGAGTACAAGCGTTCAGCGAGCTCGTGCGCCACCTCGGAGCCTTCTTCCGCAACGAGCAGCTTCACGAGAACGCTCGTATCGAGGCACGCGACACTGGGACTCAGCGGCGTCCGACCCCGTCGCGAAGCTGGCGGATGAGCGCTGTGCTGTCGGACTGGAGGCCGGTCCGCGCGGCGATCCGTCCGCGAAGCTCGGTCATGGCGTCCAGAGCCTCCCGTGTCCGTCGCCGCCGGGCGACGTCTTCCACGGCGTGCACAACGAACTCGTTCAGCGACTCGTCCGGGGCTTTCACCCGCTTCGCGAGTGCCAGGACGTCCTCAGGAAAACGAATCGTCACGGCCTCACGCATCGAGCGTCACCGCACCACGAAACGGCATCAGCGGATGGTATCACCCGGCTGGCGGCCGATCACCGCGTAGTCGCGATCGCCGAAGAGAACCTCGTTCAGGAGACGCGCGTTCTCGAGCTGCGCGCCCCCCGGGAGCTCCTCGGAGAGCCGGACCTCGCTCGGCTCGAACGTCTGCACCGACACGTCGGTGAAGCCCTCGACCTCGAGGTAGAAGCGGAAGAGCTCGGGCGGGATCGGCCGCCGGTGCGACGGGTCGAGCCAAAAGGTGTGCGCGCCGACGGAGAGCGTCGCGACGTTCGGCGTGACCATCACGATCGGCGCGCCGGGCGCGAGCACGCGGCGGCATTCGCGCAGGAGGTCCACGAGCTCCCCGGGGAGGACGTGCTCGGCGAGGTGCCGGGCGTAGAGGCCGTCGAGCGACCCGGGCTCGAGCGAGCGCAGGTGCGCGAGCGCGTCCGCCTCCACGCACTCGAATCCGCGCCCGCGTGCCTCCTCGACCATGCGGCGGTCGAGGTCGACGCCGTACGCGCCGATGCCGTGCTCGCGCGCGAGGCCGAGGAAGGTGCCGCGGCCGCTGCCGAGATCGAGCACCCGCCGCCGGCCGCGGAACAGCTCGAGGAAGCGCTCCGACTGCGCGCGGATGATGGGCTCGTCGCCGGAGAAGCGCGCCTGGAAGTACACCGAGTGGAGGCTCGCCGCGACCTCGGCCCGCTTTCGCTCCTCGAACTCGCGCTCGAGGTGCGCGAGGCGCGCGTCGAACTCCGGCGAGGGCCGCCGCGTCTGCTCCTGCAGGGCGGCCGCGACGAGACGGTTCACCCGCTCCTGCCGCTCGGTGACCGCGTTGATCCACCAGCGGATGAGCCCGGTGACGACGCGCCGCGCGAGCGTGATGCCCCCTCCGACGTAACGCTTGCGGCTGCGCGGGTCGTACTCGACGGGTTGGGCGAGGAGCCCCGCGAGCGAGCCCAGCGGGTCGTGCAGGTCATCGATGAGCGCAGCGGGGCCGCCGGGGAGCGGTGCGTGCAGCGC
>JACDAF010000319.1 GCA_013695575.1 Chloroflexota bacterium
GCTCGGCGCGCTCCGGCGCTCGAGGTCCGCGGCCGCGTCCGCACGGCGGCGCGCGCGTCCGCCCGTCACATCCACGACGACACCCCCGCCGAGCGTCTCCGACGGCGACGGCCGTCGCAGCACGAGCCGGTCGCCGACGGCGACCGCGAGAGGCGACTGCAGGCGCAGCTGGGCCCAGCCGCTCGCCCCACCGGCGATCTCGGCCCCCTCGAGCACCGAGACGCGGGCCATCGCCTCCGCCGTGCCGGCATGCACGCGAACGAGGTCGCCGTGGACGAGCGGTGCGCTGGCGGTCGCGAGCACTTGGAGACGCGCGCTCATGATGGACGTCGCCACGAGGGACCCCGGACGGACGACGACCATCCCGCGGGCCAGCTCGGCCTTGTCCACTCCCGTGAGGTTCACCGCGACCCGGCTGCCGGGCCGGGCGGTGTCGATGGCGCGCCGGTGCGTTTGGAGACCGCGGACGCGAGCCCGCCGTCCGGACGGGATGAGCTCGACCTCCTCGCCCGTGCCGAGCACGCCATCCAGCAGGGTACCGGTGACGATCGTGCCGAATCCCGCCAGCGTGAACGCGCGGTCCACGGGAAGCCTCGGGCGGCCGAGGTCACGGCGGAGCGGGGCGACCCCGAGCACGTCCGCGATCGCGCGCGTGAGGGCGTCGAGACCGGCGCCGGTCGTCGCGGACACCTCGATCAGCGGCGCGTCGGCGAGCGCGGAAGGCCCGAGCGCCGACCGCACCTCATCCACCACCAGCGCGGCCCACTCCTCGTCGACGAGGTCCCTTTTCGTGAGCGCGATGACGCCGCGCTCGATGCCGAGCAGTGACAGGATCGCGAGGTGCTCGCGCGTCTGCGGCATCACACTCTCATCCGCGGCGATCACGAGGACGACAGCGTCGATGGCGCCGATGCCCGCGAGCATGTTCCGAATGAAGTCCTGGTGCCCCGGAACGTCGACGATCCCCACGTCCGTGCCGTCCGGCAGGGTGAGCCAGGCGAAGCCGAGATCGATGGTCATGCCGCGCTCACGCTCCTCGCGAAGGCGATCGGGATCGATGCCCGTGAGCGCTCGGATCAGGGTCGACTTGCCGTGATCCACGTGACCCGCGGTCCCGATGACCCGGGTCGCGTGGCTCAGCTCGCGGGTGGCGGGAAGCATGTCGCGAAGAGGATCGGCACCACGACGAGGGCCAGCAGCACCATCGCGATGACCCAGACCGAGAGCACGATCGCGGTCGCGCGGAGCGGGAGCGGCGGACCTTTGTCGGCGTCGTCCTGCCCGGGCCGCCCGCCGGACCGACTCACCGGCGTGTCGCGATGCACTCGATCTCGACGCGGAATCCGCGCGGCAGGGAGGCGACCCCGACGGTCGTCCGCGCTGGCCGGTGGTTCCCGAACCGCGCGCCGTACGCCTGGTTCATGGCCGCGAAGTCCGCCATGTCCACGAGATACACGGTCGTCTTGATCACCTGATCGAGACCGGATTCCGCGGCGTCGAGCACCGCGGCGAGGTTTCCGAGCACCGTCGCCGTCTCGACGCCGATGTCGCCCCGCACGTTCTCGCCCGTCACCGGATCGAGCGGCCCCTGCCCGGAGCAATAGACGAGGTCGCCGACGACGATCGCGTGGCTGTATGGGCCGACTGCCTTCGGCGCGCCCGGGGCTTCGACCTTTTTCATGGTCACTGGTCCTCTCCTTGCGCGAGTGCCGCGGTCACCGCCGCGGTGAGGCGTTCATCATCCTCCGGCAGCACCGATCGCAGATCGAGCGCGAGCCGCTCATCGGCGACGCGTCCGATCACCGGAGGCTCGGCCCGTCGGAGCGTGGCGGCGAGACGCTGCGGACGCCCGCGCAGCGCCACGGCATACGACGGCTGGGTCTCCTCCGGGAGCGAGCCGCCGCCGACGGTCGAGCGCGTCGCGATCGCTTCGCCCCCGAGATGCAGCGCCATCGCGGTCGCGCGTCGCTCCAGCGCAGCAGGATCGGCGGCGATCATCCGCCAGACTGGCAGCTCCGTCTCGGCGGTCCCATCGCGGTAGGCGGCGAGCGTGGCCAGCAGCCCCGCGATCGTGGTCTTGTCGGGACGGAGCGCCCGCATCAGCGCGTGTGAGCGCAGCTTCGCGATCACATCGGAGCGCCCGGCGGCGAGGCCGGCTTGCGGGCCGCCGAGCAGCTTGTCCCCGCTGAAGGTCACCACATCCGCGCCGGCGGAGACCGCGTCCTGCACGCGCTCCTCTCGTCCGAGCCCGTAGCGCTCCGTGTCGAGCAGCGTTCCGCTGCCGAGGTCGTGCACGAACGCGATGCCCCGCTCCCGCGCGAGCGCCGCAAGCTCGGCGGACGGCGCGCTCGCCGTAAAGCCGATCACCCGGAAGTTGCTCGTGTGCACGCGCAGGATCGCCGCGGTGCGATCGGTGACCGCGGCGGCGTAGTCGCGGAGGTAGGTCCGGTTCGTCGTGCCCACCTCGACGAGCTTCGCGCCGGAGCGCACCAGGACATCCGGGATGCGGAACCCGCCACCGATCTCCACAAGCTCGCCGCGCGCAACCACCACCTGGCGCCGTCCGGCGAGCGCTGCGAGCGCGAGCAGGACGGCCGCCGCGCCGTTGTTCGTGACGACCGCGTCCTCGGCGCCACTCAGCTCTGCCAGGAGCGCCGAGGCGTGCCCGTGCCGCTCGCCGCGCCTCCCAGCGGCCAGGTCGTATTCGACGCTCACCGTCCCGGCCATGTCGCGCATCGCCGCGATCGCGTTATCCGATAGCGGCGCGCGCCCGAGATTCGTGTGCAGGATCACGCCAGTCGCGTTCAGAACGCGCCGGAGCGTGGGCTGGTCTCGGCGCGCGAGCCGCTTGCGCGCGGCCGCGAGGACCTCGGCCGCCTCGGGAGCGGCGTCGTCGCGGGCGCGGGCCTCCGCTAGCACATGGCGGACGGCGAACGAGAGGCGCTCGCGCTCGGCGACACGCACATCTGCGGAGCGAAGCACGGCGTCGACCGACGGCAGGGCGCGGCGAGGGTCGGTCATGCGAGCACGCGGAGCGCGAGCGGTTGCACACCGACGGAGAGCGATCTCACGCGCGAGACTTCGCCGTCCAGCTCCATCGGCAGCGCTCGTTCGAGATGGATCTCCATCGATCGCGCGCGCAGTCCGTGGATGCGCTCTCCGTCCACGTGCGTCCCGCGGTACAGCCGGGCGAGCGATCCGACGGCCGCGACCCGGCCCAGATCACCCGCGAGCGTGAGATCCAGCCAACCGTCATCGAACGCCGCGTTCGGGGCGCACTTCATGCCGCCGCCGAAGTAGACGCCATTCGACGCGATCACGATGAGGTACCGGCCATCGCGCTGCTCGCCGTCGACGGAGACCCGCATCTCGGCCGGGCGGTACGACACGATTGCCGCGAGGGAGCTGGCGGCGTATCCGAGCAGCGGCCCGAGATAGTGGCCGAGAGAGCGCGCGCGCTCCGCAACGACCCCATCGATGCCGATGCCCACATGGTTCACGAACACACGATCGTTCGCGAGCCCGGCGTCGATCTCGCGCGGTACCGCGCTTGCGAGGAACGCGGGCACGGCGCGACGCTGGCGTGGGTAGCCGAGATTGCGGGCGAAGTCGTTCCCGGTCCCCGTCGGATAGAGCGCCAGCACCGCGCGCGAGCCCAGGATGCCGTTCGCGACCTCGTTCGCGGTCCCGTCCCCGCCGACAGCGAGGATGACGTCGTAGCCGTCGTCGACGGCCGCCGAAGCGACGCGCGCAGCCTCACCCGGGCCGGGGCTCCGCGTGACATCGACTCGGACGCCGACGTCGGCGAACATCCGCGCGAGCGTGCGGGTGAGGTTCGCGCCCGCGCCGTTTCCCGCGGCCGGGTTCACGATCGCGAGCCACCGCGCGCCGCTCAATGTCCCGCCGGCCGCGGAGTGAGGGTCGGACACTACGGCCATTCTCGCTATGATTGACCTTCCGTGGCACGCCGGAACCGCAGAGCCACACGCCCTGTCCGCAATGAGGCCGCGCCCGCGCGGCGGGCGGTCACCACCGAAACGACCCGACAGCCACCGCGCGAGCCCGCGCGCACACGCACTCGCTCCCGTCTCGCCCGCGTCGGCCAGGCGCGGGCGACCGGCGAGCCCTCGCCCGCCCTCGAGCGCGCCGCGGCCCTCGAGCGCGGCCACGTCGTGAAGGACTCGCGGCGTCTCGGCATCACGGTCGCGGTGATGCTCGCGCTGCTGGTGGTGAGCGGCTTCATCGTCAACGCGCTCTTTCCCTAGCCGGCACCCGACCGGGTCTGACCCGCGGGCTAGAATCTCCTCCAGCGGGGCGATTAGCACAGCTGGTTAGTGCGCACGGTTCACATCCGTGAGGTCACTGGTTCGAATCCAGTATCGCCCAC
>JACDAF010000321.1 GCA_013695575.1 Chloroflexota bacterium
CCAGGGGCCCAGCCGAGCAGGGCGATGTAGTTCGTCACACCCTCAGGGATGAACCCGCGGGCCCGGAACTCACTGACGGCGGTGGCGCCGTGCCGCTTCGACAGCTTCTTTCCGTCCGGGCCGAGCACATTCGGCAGGTGCACGTGCTCCGGCGGATCCCACCCGAACGCGCGGTAGACGAGGAGATGCTTCGGTGTCGAAGGCAGCCAATCCTCCGCGCGGAAGATATGCGTGACGCCCATCACGTGGTCGTCGACGACCACCGCGAGGTGATAGGTGGGGAATCCGTCCGACTTCAGCAGTACCTGGTCGTCGACGGAGCCGAGCGGCCATTCAACATCCCCGTAGGCCAGGTCGTGGAGCGCGATCGCTCCTCCGTCCGGGACTTTCAGGCGAACGACGTGCGTCTCGCCGGCGGCACGCCGAGCCGCCTCGTGTGGGTCAATGCTCCGGCATTGCCCGTCGTAGCGGGTGACGGCGTCGCCGCGCGCATGCTGCGCCGCGCGTAGCTCCTCCAGCCGCTCCTTTGTGCAGAAGCAGAAGTAGGCAGCTCCTCGCTGCACCAGCTTCAAGGCGTGCTCGCGATAGAGCGGAAGGCGTTCCGACTGGATGTACGGCGCATGTGGGCCACCCTCACGCGGCCCCTCGTCAGCATGTATCCCGACCCACTGCAGGCCGTCGTAGATGGTGTCGACGGCACCGGGGACCAGTCGCTCCTGGTCTGTGTCTTCGATCCGGAGGATCAGGGTGCCGCCGTTCTGTCGCGCGAACAGCTCGGCGAAGAGCACCGTGCGCACGCCGCCGATGTGCAGCGAGCCGGTGGGCGAGGGCGCGAAACGCACGCGGACCGACATGCGATGCTCCTATGTCAAGTGGGTCATGCGGCGACCCTCTCGATGTTCGTCACGAGTCTAGGCACGAGCGAGGGGCGGCCGCGCCGTGGCGAGCCCACCAGCCTTGAGCGGTCTCGCGCCGCAGGCGTGAGATTGGGCAGGAGTCCATGGACTGGATACGCTTGTCGCGATGGCGACCAGGCACAACCGGCGCGAGCAGATCAAGAAAGATCGCCGCAAGAAGCAGCAGCGCCGAGTCTCCGGAAAGCGTGTGACCCCGGGCTGGGTCGCACCTGCCGTCATTGCGCTCGCCGCGATCGGGGCGATCCTCCTGCTGCGGCAGATCGGCGTCTTTGAGCCGCCGCCCCCCCCGATCACGCCGCCGCCGGCGTCGGCGATCGAGAAGATCGGTACGAAGCAGGCGGAGCAGCCGGGCAGCGGCCATGTCGGTGTTGGAGAGCGCGTCCAGTACGCGCCGCTGCCGCCGACGGCAGGCTCGCACTGGGACCTGCCCCACGCCGGCTGGGGGGTGAAGGACACCGCGCAGGATGACGAGCGGGTCGTTCACAACCTGGAGCACGGCGGCATCGTCATCAACTACAAGGGCCTCTCGCCCGACGATCTCGCGAATCTCAAGACCCTGGTCCGCCGGCTCACGGCAGGGGAGTACAGAAAGGTCCTGCTGCGTCCCTACGACCGGATGGAGAGCGGGATCGTGCTGACGGCGTGGAAATGGTCACACCGACTCGAGCGCTACGACGAATCCACGATCACGAAATTCGTGCAGGGCCACTACGGCCCGCGGGGGGAGTCTCCGGAGCCGAATTCCTCCTAGGCTCGGCTCAGCGGATCAATCGCCCCAGTAGCGCTGCTCCTTCCAGGGATCTCCTTCGTTGTGATAGCCGTTCTTCTCCCAAAAGCCTGGCTTGTCGACCTTGCTGAACTCGATCCCGCGGAGCCACTTCGCGCTCTTCCACGCGTAGAGGCGCGGGACCACCAGGCGCGCGGGCCTGCCGTGCTCGGCTGACAGCGGCTCCCCGTTCGCGCGCAGCGCGATCAGGCAGTCGTCGCGCAGGCAGTACTCGATCGGGATGTTCGCGGTGAAGCCGTGCTCGCTGTGCGCGATGACGAACCTCGCATCGTGCACCGGCTTGGCTTTCTCGACGATCACGGAGAACGGGATGCCTTCCCACTTTTGATCGAGCCGCGACCAGGTGGTCACGCAATGCATGTCGGCGGTGACGAGCGCCTTCGCCTCGGCGTCCAGCTGCAGGACCTCGTCCCAGGACCACTGCAGCTCGTTCGTGACCGCCCCGAAGACGCGCAGATTCCACTTCCTCGGGTCGAAGGTCGGCACCGGGCCGTAGTGCAGCACCGGCCACTTCTCCGTCAGGTACTGGCCCTTCGGGACGCGCGCCGCCGTCTCGGGCGGGAGATCGGCTTTCTTCGTGAAGAACTTCACGGCAGGTCTGCCGCTCGACGCAGCATCTTGAAGGTGTAGATACCGGTGGCGTGGCCGTCCGCCCACTCTGGAGTGAGCCCGTAGCGCCCCACGGGGTACACCTCTTTCAGCGTCACCTGCGCCTCCGTGAATGTCGTGTTCGCGTTGACGTTGCCGGCGAAGGAGCCCTCGCCCGAGCAGTATGCGCAGGGGCACGCGCGGCGCATCGGCTCCCATTGGTATTCCGCGACGTTGCCGTCATCCCACTCGACGCGGAAGACCTTGCGCTCGGGGACGATCTGCCAGTCCGCGGCTCGGTGGAACACATCGGCCATGCGCTCGATGATACGGAGCTGGGCGGTCACCACTCGAAGAAGCGCAGCCGGTCCACGGGCCAGAAGCGCAGGATGACCTTCCCGATGATCTTCTCGTACGGCTGCGGGCCGAAGGACCGCGAGTCCGACGACGCTTGCCGGTTGTCGCCGAGCGCGAAGAAGTGGCCGGGCGGGATGGTCAGCGGGTACGTGACCTGCGGCGACTGGGGCGTGGTGATGCCGTGCGCCTCCGCGACCGTCGACGGGGCACCGTTCACCAGGAGCCGCCCGTCGCGGATCTCGACCGTGTCGCCCTCCACCGCCGCGACGCGCTTCACGTACGGGATCGGCGCCTCGTTCGTCGGCTGGAACACGACGATCTCGCCGACGGCGGGCTTACCAAGGCGGTAGTCGACCTTGCTCACGAGCACGCGATCGTTCTGCAGGAGCGTCGGCTCCATCGAGCGCTGCCGCACCTCCGTGACCTGAACGACGAACAGGTTCAGGACCACGGAGATGACGACCGCGAGCGCCAGCGCCTGGACGATCTCGAGGACGGCCCGCCAGGAGAGGGAAGGCTTCAGATCGGTCGGGGGCTGCGGTACGGGCGGGGGCGCCGGATCGAGGGTCAACGAGGCAAGTGTGTCAGACGGGGGCGCGGGCGCGCTTTCGCTAGCGCGCCTTGTCGAGGAGCTCCGTCGCGAAGGATCGCACCGTGTTGCTCGACACCGCGAACCCGAGCCCCGCCTGCCCCTCGGATCGCACGACGAGCGTGTTGAGCCCGATCACCTGACGCTTCGCGACCCAGATGAGCGGGCCACCCGAGCTGCCGGGATTGATCGCGGCATCCGTCTGGATGAGATCGCGCAGCACGACACCTCGCACGTCGGTGCGCGGGACCTGCCGGCCCTTGCCGCCCACGATGCCCGCGCTGACGCTGTTCTCCAGCACCGGAAGGTCCGTCAGGCTCGTCGTGAGACCGGCGACCCCCGGACTACCGATCGCGACCACGGACGCCCCGAGCGGGACCTGCGCCGAATCGCCGAGCGCGGCCTCTGCGGGGAGCGGTCCCGCTGCCTGCAGGAGCGCGACATCACTTTTCGGGTCGTTGCCGAGCACCGTCGCCGCGAGCCGCGTGCCGTCGGAGAGGATCACCTCGATCGCGCTCGACGGCGCCACGCTGCGCAGCTGCTCGATCACGTGGCTATTCGTCGCGATGAGTCGGCGCGCCTTGTCGATGATCACGCCGGACCCTGTGGAAGACCCGCGCGTCATACCGCCCTGGTTCACGACCGTGACCACTGCGGGCAGGACCGCTGCGACAGCGTCGACGGTGCCGTCGCCCGTGAGCGCTTGAGGGACCGGCGTCGGCAGGGCAGGCGAGGCGCCGGCGGTCGGAGTGGCCGCGGGCCGCGGCGCAAGCAGGCTCATGCCGCTCACGCCGGTCACGCCGCCGACCAGCACACCTGCGAGGAGCAGCGACGTGACGAACGCTCCGGAGGGACGTCGCGGTGAAGGTGCGATCGGAGCGGGCGCCGGAGGCGGTGTCGCCGACCAGCTGTACATCTGTCTATCGCAGCGTACGCGCGCTTCGGGCGCATGAACGTGGCCTAAGAGCTCGCGGCGCTCCCGAGTCGCAGCCGGAACCGCGCCCCGCCATCGGCCGGCCGCTCGAGCACGACGGAGCCGCCGTGCGCCTCGGCGACGTCACGCACGATCGCGAGGCCGAGGCCCGACCCCGGCAGGTGCCGCGCGTTCGCGGCACGCCAGAAACGGTCGAAGACGCGCGATGCGTCCCCCGCCGCGATCCCCGGGCCGTGGTCCCGCACGACAACCTCTGATTCGCCGACCGTGACCTCGATGACGCCGTCCCTGGGACTCCACTTGGCCGCATTGTCAAGGAGATTCGTCACGGCTCGCGCGACGCGCGAGCGGACGCCGCGGACGGTCGAGGGCATCGACTGGAGCGTGAAGCGCACGGAGTCGTACCGCTGGGAGATGTCCTCGATCGCGTCAACGACGACGCTGTCCAGACGGACGTCCTCTACCGGAAGCGCTGTCTCTTCGTCGCGCGCGAGGTCGATGAGATCCGAGACCAGCGTGGAGAGGCGCTCCATCTGACTCACCAGATCACGGAGCATCTGCTGCCGCTCGAGCTCGTCGGTCGGCTGCCCTCGCGCGAGCAGCTCCAGGTTCGTGCGCAGGCTCGTGAGTGGGGTGCGGAGCTCGTGCGAGGCGTCCGCGACGAGCTGCCGCTGCGCGCGAAGCGACGATTCGAGGGCAGCGAGCATCGCGTCGAAGCTCGCGCCGAGCCGGCCCAACTCGTCCCGCGACGTGACAGCGACACGACGGGACATGTCCCGTGTGCGCGCGACATCCTCGACGGTCGCGCTGAGCCTTGCGACGGGTGCCAGGGCCGTGCGCGCGACGAGGGCGCCGAGCGCCGCCGCGAGCAGGATCCCCCCGAGCGCGACGATGAGGAGCGTCGTCCGTGTGTCCGCGAGGACGCGGTCGATCTCGTCCATCGACCGCGTGATCAGCAGCGCCTGGTTCGGTCCGAACGGCACCGCGAGCACGCGGACACGCGTGCCCTCCAGCTTCACCGTCGAGAATGCCGTTCTATTCCCCTCATGCGCGATCGCGCGCGCTTCCGCCGTCACGAGTGCGGGCACGGGACGCGTGTCCGCGCGCAGCACCCGTCCCGACGAGTCGATGACCTGCGCGTGCACGTCCGGGCGGAGCGCGAGCGCGGCGGGACCGATCGCGCGGAACGGGAAGCGCTCGCCCGCCCGCGCTGGCTCCGGGCCGCGGGCGACGGCCGCATCAGCGTTGAGCGATCGGTCGAGCTCGCCGAAGAGCTCCCGCTCCATCTGCGCGTACATGAGTGTTCCCGCGCCGACGACCGCGAGTGCCACCGCGGCCGCGGCCAGGGCTGTCAGTCGCAGCCGGAAGCTCACGATGTCCTGAGCACGTACCCGACGCCGCGAACGGTGTGGATGAGGCGCGGCTCGCCTTTCGCCTCGAGCTTGCGCCGCAAGTAGCCGATGTAGACGTCAAGCGAGTTGGAGTCGGGCCCGAAGTCGTAGCCCCACACGACGTCGAGGATCGCGTCGCGCGTCAGCACGCGTCGCGGGTTCGCCATGAACATGCCCAGGAGCTGGAACTCCGTCCGCGTGAGCTGGACCTCGCGATCGCCACGCCGGCACTCCATCGCGTCGCGATCGAGGGTGAGATCGTCGAAGTGCAGGACACCGGTGGGGCGGGTGGCGCCGCGCCTCCCGAATGCTCGGAGCCGCGCCAGGAGCTCGTCCAGCGCGAACGGCTTGACAAGGTAGTCGTCCGCACCCGCGTCCAGGCCTTCGACGCGATCAGCGATCGCCGCGCGTGCCGTGAGCATGAGGACCGGCACCCGGTGCCCCGTCGCCCGGAGGCGCCGGCAGACCTCGAGCCCATCGAGGTCAGGCAGACCGAGATCGAGAACGACCGCCTCGTATGCACCGGTCGCGGCCATTTCGAGCCCGCGCGTCCCCTGCGCGGCCGTGTCGAGCTCGTGGCCGGCCACTCGAAGAGCTCGCTCGAGCGCCGAGCGAACGCTCGGATCGTCCTCTACCACGAGCACCCTCATCTCTGCCTGAAGTCTAGGAGGCGGGTTCTGAGAATTCGCTAAGAGCGGGCGCGCGTGGCGCGAGCTTTCTTACGCCTCGTTCATGAACCCGGGGGGCGCGAGTGCTCTCCTTGCGTCAACGCGCGCGCCCACATAGGAGGATCGGTATGAAGCTCACCCGCAGATCAACCCTCGGCCTGGTCGCCGGCATGTCGGCGCTTGCCCTTTCGGCCGCCCTGGCGACGTCCGCCTTCGCTGCCGCGACCGCCGCACCCGCGCGTTCCTCGACGCAGGTCCGCTCGCAGGATGTGGCCGCCCGCGACCGCGGCCACATGGGTGGCCACGTGCTGACCGCCGCGGCGACGTACATCGGGATCACCGAGGCGCAGCTACGCACCGAGCTGCAGGGCGGAAAGAGCCTCGCCGAGATCGCCGTCGCACATGGCAAGACCCGCGACGGTCTCATTGCGGCACTCACCCAGGCCGCCGGCCAGGGGCTCTCGCGACTCGTCGACGAGAAGGGACTCGGGCGGCACGCCCGCCCAGGCGGTCCGGTCGGTCCCGCTGGCAAGCCCGGGCACGGCTTCCGGCAGGCCGCGCAGCCGTTCGCCGCCGCGTCGGCGTATCTGGGGATCGCGCAGGCAGACCTCATGGCCAGGCTCCGCGCCGGCGAGACGCTCGCCGCGATCGCGAACGCAACACCGGGCAAGGGACGCGATGGTCTGCTGGCCGCTCTCGTGGCCGACGCCCACACCAGCATCGACAAGGGCGCGGCCGCCGGCAAGATCCCCGCGGATCGCGTCGTCGAGCTGAAGGCGAAGGTCGCTGAGCACACCGCGCGGCTCATCGACGAGGCTCACAAGCGGCGCTGACCGAAGAGGACCCTCCTCCTCCCTCTCAAGGACGCAACAACGTCGGGGTTTCGATGACCCCGGCGTTGTTGTGGTCACGCGGCTCGGAGCGGGTGGCGGGAATCGAACCCGCACTTCAATCTTGGAAGGATTGCTTGCAAGCCACTACAACACACCCGCGATAGCGACGGCTCGCGAAGACGAATGTTAGCCCACAGCGTCCGCGCTCCTCCCGATCGCGCGCAACGAGTGCCCGGTCGGCCGCCACACAACCTCCGCCACGACGACCCGACCACGGAGGAACGGCACGGCTTCCGCCCGCAGCCGTGCGCCCTGCGCCGTGAATCGCGGAGCCAAACGACCGTTGCGGTCGACCACCCGATGGCATGGCACCCGCGCGTCGGAGCACCCTCGCAGCGCCCAGCCGACCTCGCGTGCGCCGCGCGGCCGGCCGAGGAGCGTCGCGATCTGCCCGTACGTCGCGACGCGGCCCCGGGGGATGAGCCGGACCGTCGCGTAGACAAGTTCCGACCAGCGCCGCGCCGTCACACCGCTCGCCAGCGGACCGGCCTCCCCTCGTCCGGTACCACGCGAGCGGTGCGCTCGAGGTGCCGCAGGTGCGCGAGCGTCTCGGCGAGCGCGAACCGCTCCTCGTGGGCGGACCGGAGCCGCGTGAACAGGCGTTTCGCGATGACGTAGGCGTCGAGGCCGGTGGAGAGCTCGAGCACCACGTCGAGCCGCAGGCGGTGGTGCTCGAGCAGCTCGTCGACGCGTCCACCGAGATCGTCGAACGGCTCGCCGTGGGCGGGCAGCACGCGTCGGACCGGGAGCTCGCGCACGCGCCGCAGCGAGGAGAGAAAGTCCCCGAGTGGATCATCGCGCGAGAATGAGTAGAGGCCGATGTTCGAGGTGATCGTCGGCAGCACGTGATCGCCCGCGAAGAGCGTGCCGGTGTCCTCGTCGAAGAGGACGGCGTGGAAGTCGGTGTGCCCAGGCGTCCACACCACCCGGGCGTTGCGGCCCCCGAGGTCGAAGGTCCCCCCGTCGTCGACGACGGCGATCCGAGCTACCTCATCCACGCGCGAGCGCATCGCGATCCATGCCTCGCGCATTCCCTCGTTCACCTCCGGCGTGATCCCGTGGAGGTCGAACCATTCGTGGGTCGCGTCGATGAGGTGCCCATCTTTCGCCCAGGTCTTCCTTGCGCGCTCGGCCTCGGGGCGGTGCATGACGATGGACGACCCCGCGCGCTCGAGCGTGCCCGCCATGCCGAAGTGGTCCGGATGGAGATGCGTCACGAAGGTCCGGGCGACGTCCTCCGTCCGGACGCCGTGCGCCGCGAGCCCGGCGTGGAGCGCAGCCTCCGCCTCCGCGGTGTGGATCCCCGCGTCGACCAGCGACCGATCCTGGCCGTCGACGAGATAGACGTTCACGACCTTGAGCGCGGGGATGGGAAGGGGGAGCTCGATGCGCACGACGCCGGGAGCCGCGCGCTGGGCCCCTGACACGTGCATCGGTACAATTGTGTCCTCGGCCCGTTCGTCTAGCGGCCTAGGACACTGCCCTCTCAAGGCAGAGACCACCGGTTCGAATCCGGTACGGGCTACCAGAGTTCCTGTGGATTCGCGCTTTGTGCGTCAGATGTTCGCGATTAGTGGGTCATCTTCGCGAGTACCGCGTCAACTCTTCCTGCCATCCTCACGCGAGGCTGTCACCGGTAGAAAGGCCGAAAGACAAGAGACCGGACGTGAAGTTCCTGGCAGCCGACGCCGCTGGGGTGGACGCCCGCGTGGCGGTCGCTCCTGACGCGGCCAGTTCACGGTCCACCACTTTCCGTGTGGATGACCCTCGCGGCTATCGCTGCGTAGGGGCCTCGATATCGAGTTGCGCACAGATCGCACGCACGAGCCCCGGCCCGATCTCTCGGTGGCGGGGCAC
>JACDAF010000354.1 GCA_013695575.1 Chloroflexota bacterium
GGGTAGATTCATCGTCCGCCGCCTGCTCCAGGCGATTCCCACCGTTCTTGGCATCCTCGTCATCACCTTCGTCCTGACCCGGCTGTCGCCGTCCGACCCGATCGCGCTCATGTACGCGAACCAGCCAGAGGTGTCTCCCGAGCAGCTGGCTTCCATCCGCGAGACGTACGGCTTGAACGACCCGCTCCCGCTGCAGTTCGTCCGCTGGGTCGGTCGCGTCCTGACGCTCGACTTCGGCGAATCATTCTTCTACCACCGTCCGGTCATCGAGCTCCTCGCCGAGCGCATCCCGAACAGCCTCCAGCTGTCACTCGCGGGCCTGCTCGTTGCGGTGTTGATCGGCCTCCCGCTCGGCGTGCTCGCCGCGCTTCATCGCGGCCGCTTCCCGGACCACGTCATTCGGGTGGTATCCGTCAGCCTCAACGCGGTGCCGGACTTCTTCCTCGGGCTGCTCATCATCCTGTTCTTCGCGATCAACCTACGGTGGCTCCCGGCAGGCAGCATGAACGTGGTCGGGGAGCAGTGCACGTTCTGCTGGGATCGCGGCTGGCATCTCATCGGGCCGGTGCTGCTGGCGGCGACCGCGGGCATCGCGGCGCTGCCGCGGTTCATGCGCGCGGAGATGATCGAGATCCTGAGCCAGGACTACATGCGCACGGCGCGCAGCAAGGGACTGCGCGAGAGGGTGGTCGTCGCCCGCCACGCGTTCCGCAACGCCCTCATCCCCATCGTCACGCTGTTCGGCGGCGTCCTCACCATCCTCGTGAGCGGCAGCGTGATCATCGAGGTGGTGTTCAACTGGCCGGGCCTCGGCCGGCTCGTCTTTGACGCGGCGAACGCGAAGGATTACCCGATCGTGCAGGCTGCCGTGCTGTTCGCGAGCCTGCTGCTGGTCCTCTCGTACATCCTTCGCGACCTCGCGTACGCGTGGGTCGACCCGCGCATCAAGCTCGGCCGGTAAGAGCGGGTGTCGATGGCTGAGCGATCCGGAAGGGACCTGAGCCGCGGCTTTTGGAGTGACACGCTCTCCCGCCTGCGGCGGGATCCGACGACGATGGCGGCGATCGTCGTCCTGGGGATGCTGGTCGGACTCGCTCTGGCGGCCGACGTGCTGGCGCAGCACCTCTTCCGCACGAGCTTCAGTGCGCTCGACCTGCCACGCTCGTTCGACAAGCCAAGCCTCGAGGAGCCGCGGATGTGGTTCGGGCTCGACGCGCTCGGGCGCAGCGAGGTCGTCCGGATGCTCTACGGCGGCCGGGTGTCGCTCTTCGTCGGCACGTTCGGCTCGCTCGTCGCCCTGACGATCGGTCTCGCGGTGGGCATGACCGCCGGCTACTTCGGGGGCTGGTGGGACGATGTCGCGGTCTGGGCCATCACGACCATCGAGAGCATCCCGCTCATCTACTTCCTCATCATGATCGGGCTCTACTTCCGGCTCGACGCCCTGTCGCTCACAGTGTTCATCGGCGCGATCGCGTGGCTCAGCGCGGCCAACCTCGCCCGCGGCCAGACCATCTCGCTCCGGGAGCGTGAGTACGTCACCGCCGCGCGAACGATCGGCGCGTCGCCCTGGGGCATCATCCTGAGGCACATCTTTCCGAACGTGCTGCCGCTCATGATCGTCGTGCTCATGCTCGCGGTCGGCGGAACGATCCTCGCCGAGTCCGCGATCTCGTTCCTCGGGTTCGGCATCCAGCCCCCGCAGCCGAGCTGGGGCAACATGCTGAGCGGCGCGACGCAGTACTACTTCAAGGGACCGCACCTGATCCTCTTCCCGGGCGCCGCCATCACGCTGACCGTCCTGTGCGTCTTCCTGATCGGTGATGGCCTGCGCGACGCGCTCGATCCGCGCCTTCGCGGCAGCGAGTCGATCGCGAGGCGGTGAGCATGAAGGAGGAGGCGATGTCCGATACCGACGCGGACCTCATCGCGCTGTTCGACCGCGTGAACAACGCCGGCCGCTGGGGCCAGGACGACGAGCTCGGGACGCTGAACCACATCACGCCCGCCAAGCGCCGTTCGGCGGCGGGGCTGGTGCGGACCGGCGAGGTCGTCTCGCTCGCTCATCCGATCTCTCCAGGCGAAGCGGGACCTGACGGGCGGATGCGGCTCGAGCCTCAGTACGGCCGTCCGCCGGAGGCGTCGGGCGTCCCGTGGAGCGCAGGTGACCGCCTCACCGTCGAGGTCCATGCCTCGGCGCTCACACACGTCGACTGCGTGAGCCACATCGCGAGCCTCGATCAACGCGTCTACAACGGGCGCGGCTTCGACGACGTGGCCGGTGCTGCCGGCGTCTCGCACGGGTCGGTCTACGCGCAGCGCGGCGGCATCGTGACTCGTGGCGTGCTCCTCGACCTTCCCGCGGCGCTCGGCCTTCGTTGGCTCGAGCCAGACCGGCCGGTCACGGTCGCGGACCTCGAGGCGGCGGAGGGGCACGGTGGCGCGCGGGCCGGGAGCGGCGACGTCCTCGTCCTGCGGGTCGGCGCGGAGCCACGGATCGCGGACGGCCCGGGCGGGATCGTGCTGTCGCCCGGCCCCGACGCCGGGGCCATCGCGTGGCTGCACGAGCGCGAGATCGCGGCATGGGCGGGCGACGCGCCCGACCGAGTGGACGCGCGTGGCGCGCGCCTGCTGGCGGGGATGGGCCTCGGTGGCGAGGCGGCGACGAGCCGCTTCATGTTCCCGCTCCACCAGGTCGGCATCCCCGCGATGGGACTCGTGCTCTTCGATCACTGCAGCGTGGAGCCGCTCTCGGACATCTGCGCACGCCTGGGCCGCTACGAGTTCCTCTTCGTCGCGGCGCCGCTGCCGATCAGAGGAGCCACCGGATCAGCGGTCAACCCGCTCGCGATCTTCTGACGCGTGCGTAGGTAGCACGCGCGCTCGCGACTGCGAACATACGATCATCTGCTGATCCTCAGGCGCTCGCCGTACCATGATCCAAGAGACTGGCGCCCCCGGAGGTCGAGATGGCGGTCAAGACACACACGGTCGAGGTCGGCTACGACGAGTTCTGCGGCGCGCTCGCCGCCAAGGATCTGCAGCCGCTCTGGACGCAGTCCGGCAAGCTGATGCCGAAGCAGCCCCGGCCGACGACGGTGCCCTGGCTCTGGAAGTGGGACACCATCTTCGCCCTCGCGGAGCGCGCCGGAGAGCTCATCACCGTGAAGCGTGGTGGCGACCGCCGCGTCCTCGCGCTCGCGAACCCCGGCCTCGATGGACAGCCATACACGAGCTCCACGCTCTGGGGCGCGATCCAATACCTGGGTCCGCGCGAGTCAGCGCCAGCACACCGCCACACGCCGTCCGCCATCCGATTCGTCATGCAGGGCGAGGGCGTCTGGACGACGGTGAACGGCGACTCGTGCGAGATGCGGCCCGGCGACCTCGTGCTCACGCCGAACTGGGCCTGGCACGACCACCACAATGAAGGTGACTCACCGATGGTCTGGTTCGACGGCCTCGACCTGCCCTTCGTTGGAATGATGGAGGCGGTCTTCTTCGAGAACCACCCGGACCTGCGCCAACCGATCACCGATCACAACGGATCGGAGCGCCGCTACGGCGGGCGCGCACTGCGGACCCGCTCGATCGGTGGGCCGCTCCCGCACTCTCCATTGCTGCGCTACCCCTGGGCGGAGACGGACCGCGCGCTCGCGGAGACCCTCGCGGCGGAGGGCGGACCGATGGTCAGCCTTGAGTACACGAACCCCCTCGACGGCCGGCCCGCGATCCCGACGTTCTCGTCGGAGATGCACCGGCTCGCGCCCGGCGGCCACACCAGGCCGCATCGGAAGGTCGGCTCCTCGGTGTACGTCGTGCACCACGGCAACGGCACGACGATCGTGAACGGCCAGCGCTTCGACTGGTCTCCGGGCGATATCTTCGTGACCCCGTCGTGGTCGATCGTGGAGCACCAGAGCGCGGAGCAGGCGGACCTCTTCTCGATCAGCGACCGCCCGATCCTCCAGGCGCTGCACCTCTACCGTGAGGCCGAGCTCGAGGAGCCGCAGGAGGTCATCGCGACCTTCGAACCGAAGTGAGCCAGTTGGCTGACGCCGCGCCGGGCGAGGCCGCGGCGAACGAGCTCGAGCGGCTGTCCCGGGAGCTGCTCGCTGCTCTTGCCCCCGCCCGTGACGACGAGCGGTACACGGCTCCGGAAAGTGGGAGCTGGTCCGCGATCGAGGTGCTCGCGCACGCGGTCGAGTTCGTCCCGTACTGGGCCGAGCAGGCCGCAGGTGTCTCGGCGCGCGACGATGGCGGCGACCGGCCCTTCGGCCGGACCCACGACGATCCGGCACGCATCGCCGCTGTCCGCGAGCACACGAAGGACCGCTACGAGGCGCTCGCCCTGCGCCTCGACGAGGTCGTCCGGTCGTCGACGACGACGCTGCGCGCGATCCCACGCGAGGGCTGGACGCGAACGGCCGTCCACGCCCGGCGCGGGTCCATGTCGGTCGAGCAGATCGTCCGGCAGTTCCTGCTCGACCACCTCACGGAGCACACGGCCCAGGCCGCCGCCGCCGTCGCGCGAAACGATCAGCCTGCTGAGGGTGACGTGACGAAGGTCTTTCATTGCGGCGAGCTGAAGGAGGGCTGCGCGGAGGTCATTCGAGGCTCATCGACCGAGGACGTCGTGGCACAGGCCAAGCGCCATGCCGAGAAGGAGCACGGGCACACCGAGCATCCCGCTGACAAGGTCGCTCAGGTGATCGCGAGGATCCGCGACGAATAGGACCCGCGGCGAACGAGCCGCCCTTCGTCGCATTGATCGGCTGGCTGACTGTCAGTGGGTCTTGGTCACTCGCAAGGTCTCGCGCCTTCACCGCTCGATCGGAGCACCGATGAGGCTTCCCCACTCCGTCCAGGAGCCGTCGTAGTTGCGCACGTGCTCGTGGCCCAAGAGCTGTGTCAGCACGAACCAGGTGTGCGCCGAACGCTCGCCGATCCGGCAGTACGCCACGACCTCGCGATCCGGCGTCACCCCGGCGCTCTCGTATACGCGACGGAGGTCGCCCGGGGCCTTGAATCGGCCATCCTCCGCGACGGCGCTGGCCCACGGCACGTTCGCGGCACCCGCGATGTGACCCGCACGCTGCGCGCCCTCCTGCGGCAGATTCTCGGGAGCGATGAGCTCGCCCGAGTACTCCTTCGGCGAGCGGACATCGATGAGGGTGGCATCACGGTGCATGACGCGCTCGAGCACCTCGTCCCGAAGCGCTCGGATCGCGCGGTTCGGCTGCCCTGCCCGGTACTCCGTCCGCTGGTATGACGGCGATTCGTTCGTCAGCTCGCGCCCCTCGGCGACCCACTTCGCGCGGCCCCCGTTCACGAGCACGACGCGCTCGTGGCCGTAGTACTTCAGGAGCCAGAAGAACCACGCCGCGAACCAGTTGTTGTTGTCGCCGTAGATCGCGATCGTGGTGTCGCGGGTGACGCCGGATCGTGAGAGGAGCTCCTCGAGCTGACGCTGGTCCAGCACATCGCGGACCGGGTGCTGCTGCAGGTCCTTACGCCAATCGAGGCCGATGGCTCCGGAAACGTGACCCTGACCGTAGGAAGCCGTGTCAACGTCTACCTCGAAGACCCGGACACCGGCGTCGCGCGCGTGGGCTGCCAACCAATCGGTCTCGACGAGCGCGTCGGGTCGTGCGTAGGCGGGCATGTCGCTCCTCCATCATCTGTCGAGTGCTCTCGGGGTCGGAGGACGGCGACCGGCGCGGGGTCTAGCGGCCGGTCGCCTCGGGACACACCCAGGCCGGGCCGCACCCGTTCGCACGGCTGGGCCGCTCGACCCTATTTCCAACCGGCTGAGTCAACAATCATGTTCTACCACGCCGGTCCGGTGATCGCCAGAGGCTGCGCCGCCATAGCGCGGAACTCAATCCGCGATGCTCGGTATGAGGTGCCGCCACGGACGCGCTTCCTCGAAGGCGCGCGAGGCTGCGAGCACGGTCGAGTCGGCGCGCCAGCGGCCAACGATCTGGAGCCCGACCGGCAGGCCGTCGGACGCGAGACCGCAGGGCACGGACGCCGCAGGCTGGCCGGTCATGTTGAAGGGATAGGTGAAGGCCTGCCAGCAGAGCCCCTCGCTGCGCGCGGTCCCGCGGCCGGGATGATCGAGACCGGCGGGGAACGCGGTGATGGGCAGGGTCGGGGTGAGCAGCAGGTCGTACTCGCGCATGAAGGACCGGACGCGCATATAGAAATCGGTGCGCGCGTACGCCGCGGCGAGCTCGCCACCGCTGAACTTCCAGCCGAGGTTGATGTGCTCGAGCCGCCCGGGATCGAGCAGGGCACTCACCGCGGCAAGCTTCTCCTTCGTCCCCCACTCGCCCGCCTCGGACGTCGCGGAGATGATCTCGAAGACCGAGCAAGGATCGCCGAAGTCCGGCCGCGCCTCCAGGACCTCGCAGCC
>JACDAF010000358.1 GCA_013695575.1 Chloroflexota bacterium
AGGATCCGCGTACGGGCTTTCCGATCGAGGCGAGTGCGGGTCTGGGGCAGCTCGCGGCGTCCGTCGACGGCAGATACGCGAGCGCCAACCTGTACCGCGTCAGCCCGTCCGGCGGCGATCGGCAGCAAGGCCTGGTCATCGTGCGGGCGGACGATGGTGCCGTGACGTCGTACCTGTCCTCCGATCCCCAGCAGGGGACGATCGGCGACGTCGAATGGTCGCCACGCGACCCGCTCGTCGGACACACCACCGCCCTCGTCTCGGGAGCTGGCCCAGGGTCGGTATGGCCGACGAAGGCGGTGGTGCGGGACGCAAGCGGGCGAGTGCTCGTCGAGCGCGACGGACGCTTCGCTGGCTGGTCACCCGACGGCGCATGGCTCTACGTCTCCCGGCCAGCCGGGCTCTACGCCTGCCGGGTCGACGGCTCGACCGAGCTCCGGATCGGCACGCTCGGGGTGAGCGTCGCGACGGCGCGATAAGCCGAGGGCCGGGTGGATCGGGGTCCACCGTTCGCCGGACACTCCGTTCGCCTCTTTGGTATAGTTGTGCGCGGGCGCCCTGCCGCGCGGCAGAACACCCGGGTCGGCGTCAGGTGGGTCGTGACCCACCTTTTTTGTCGGCCGCGACGGAAAGAAGACCAGGCGAGGGAAGGCCTCGCCCGACCGAGCCGCAGGGCCGTGAGGGAGCGGGCGCTGGGGAAGTCGAGCCGGGACGGGAAAGAAGGAAGGGGAGCGGCAGGATGAACCGGGAGCTCGTCACCGGACTCGCGCAGCTTTCCGCCGAGAAGGGCCTCCCCAAGGAGGTCGTGGGTGACATCATCGCCCGCGCCCTCAAGCGCGCCTACGGCGCCGAGGAGAACATCGACGTCAAGGTCGATATCCAGACCGGCGCGTTCAAGGTCTACCTGTTGAAGACGGTCGTCGAGAAGGTCGAGGACCCGAAGAGCCAGATACAGCTTTCGAGCGCGCTCCGCATCAAGCCGGACGTCCAGCTTGGCGAGGTCCTGCCGATGGAGGAGTCCGCGGCTGCCCTTGGGCGTATCGGCGCGCAGACGGCGAAGCAGGTCATCCAGCAATCGCTGCGGGAGGCCGAGCGGGAACAGGTCTTCGCCGAGTACGCCGACCGGGAAGGCGACATCATCAACGGCCAGATCGACCACTTCGAGGCCGGCTCTGCGATCATCGAGCTCGGCAAGGCCAAGGCCATCCTCCCGCGCACCGAGCAGGCTCCGCACGAACGCTACTTCGTGGGTCAGCACCGCAAGGTCCTCGTCCTCGAGGTGCGCCGCTCGATCCACGGCCCACAGATCATCGTGAGCCGCGCGCATCGAGGTCTCGTGAAGCGGCTCTTCGAGCTCGAAGTGCCTGAGATCTACCACGGGCAGGTCGAGATCATGGGCATCGCGCGCGAGGCCGGATCGCGGACGAAGATCGCCGTGCGCTCCCGCCAGCCCGGGCTCGACCCGGTCGGGGCGTGTGTCGGACAGCGCGGCCTACGCGTCCAGGCGATCTCGAACGAGCTTGGCGGCGAGCGGGTCGAGGTGATCCAGTACGACGACGACTCGCAGAAGTACGTCGCGAACGCGCTGTCCCCGTCCCCAGTGATCCGGGTCGATATCGTTCCCGAGGAGAAGACCGCCTACGTGGTCGTGCCGGACCGCTACCTCTCGCTCGCGATCGGGAAGGAGGGGCAGAACGCCCGCCTGGCCGCGAAGATCACGGGTTGGCGGATCGACATCCGCAGCGAATCGGAAGTGCGGGCGGAGACCGAGCCGGAGCCCGAGCCCGAGATCGTCGTCCTCGAGGAGGCGGTCGAGCCCGTCACCACGACAGCGGAGGAGGACGAGGCGGCCATCCGCGACGACCTGGTCGCCGAGGTCGAGATGGAATCGGCGATGGCCGATGAGGACGAGCTCGAGGAGGAGGACCGTGCGCTCCTTGGCGGGAAGAAGAAGAAGAAGGATCGCTAAGGCGGCGCACACTTCTCCGCAGAGGACGTGCGTGGCCTGCCGGACAGTGCGGGCCAAGCGCGAGCTGGTCCGCGTCGTACGGTCGCCTGAGGGCACGCTCTCGGTCGACCTGCGAGGCAAAGCGTCGGGACGCGGCGCGTACGTGTGTCCAGACCCGGCGTGCCTGTCGCGCGGGCTGCTCGATGGCGCGATCGCCAGGGCCCTGGCAACGCAGATCACGGCGGACATCGCGAGGCGATTGGAGGACGAGCTGAACGACGCACGTCACGTGAGAACGCACGGTGCCTAAGGCGCGCCCGCGGCGGATGCCGCCGCACCGCGGTCCGCGTCCGCGGCGTCGGCC
>JACDAF010000359.1 GCA_013695575.1 Chloroflexota bacterium
CCCGGTCGTCGCGACGGTGAAGGAGGCCGCGGTGGAGCCGAAGGCGGCGTAGATCTGGCGTACAATCGATATCGCTAGGGGTGCGCCCGACAGGCGCTGAGAGGCGGTAGATCCCGCCAACCCTTCGAACCTGATGCCACTCGTATGGCCGGAGGAAAGCGATGGCGACCTCTCCACCGACCCCCTTCTTCGGGGCGCGCTTCTCGCTCTATCCCATGTCTGACCGCTACGTCCCGCTGATCCTCGACGCGATCGGCGACCTTCGGACGAGCGGACTCGAGATCGAGACCGACGACGTCAGCACGTTCCTCGGCGGCGATCGCGACGCGGTCTTCGCGCACTTGGAGCACGCGTTCGCGAAGATCGCGCGGACCGGCACGCATGTCGTCATGGCCGTCCTCGTCTCGCACGGCTGCCCCGGTGAGACGTACTGCGAGGCGCCCGGCGGCGTCCAGGCACCGACGCGATCGACGGCCCGCGGCGGCAACGCCGGCATCGAGGTGAGCTGCCAGTGGTCGCTCTACCCACTCGGCGTTCCGGGACACATGGACGTGATCTACCGAGAGATCGACCGCACCAAGACCGCGGGTGTCTTCAAAGCCGGCAAGCACTTCGTATCGCATCTGCGCGGCGATCTGCACGAGGTCCTCAGCACGGTCCGCGCATCGTTCGACGCCGCGTGCGCCGAGGTCCCGCACGTCACCGCGCACTTCGTCATCGCAGCCAACAGCCCGACCGCAAAGGAGTAAGGGAATGTCCAGATCGTTCTCGCTGCCTCGCACGATCGCCATCGTCGGCGCGCTCGTCGTCGTGGTGAGCTTCTTCCTGCCCTGGGTCGTGTACCAGAACGGCACGTTCAGCGGCGCGAACCTCGCCGGTGCGCTCGGCCCGGCGCTCGCCGCGATCAAGGCCGGCGGCATCAAGGGCTACGACATCGCGCTGTGGGCGGTGCCGATCCTCGCCACGATCGGCGGCGCGCTCGTCGCGACGAGCTGGTCGCGCCAGGACCGTCCCGACGAGACCCGGCTCCGTCTGTGGGCCGTGGGCGCAGCGGTCGCCGGCCTCGCCCTCGCGCTGCTCTTCCTCGGTAGCGCCGTCCTGTCCGGAACGCCGGGGATCCAGTTCGAGCCTGGCCTCGTGCGCACCGATAACTCCGTGAAGGCGACCATCGCGAAGGCCATCAACGCCGGAGACTTCGTGTCGATCGGCGCCGGCGTCTACTTCGCCATCGCCGGATTCGTCGCGCTCATCCTCGGCGCGATCCTCGCGCGTCAGGCGCAGCCCGCGCCCGCATGGCGCACGCAGGACTACGTGCTGCTCGCCGTGCTCGCGGTGGTGTTCGGGGCCGTGTACTGGTGGTGGCTCGCTCCGTATCTCGGCATCGCGGCCGCGATGGCGCAGGTGGGACAGGAGCTGCTCTTCGGGATGTGGTTCGTCAGCGGCTTGCTGGGCGGCTACATCATCCGGCGCCCCGGCGCGGCATTCCTCGCCGAAACCCTCGCCGCGCTCGCGGAGGTACTCCTCGGCGCGCCCGCGGGTCCCATCCTCGTCGTCACCGGGTTCATGCAGGCGATCGGGCCGGAGGTCACGTTCGCGGCGACCGGCTACCGGAGCTGGGGCTGGCGGACGATGCTCGTCGCCGGTGTCGCGGCGGGCCTGTTCGCGCTCCCCTGGAATTGGTTCCGCCTCGGATACTTCGCGCTCGATCCGACGTTCCTCCTCGCGCTGCTCGCGGTGCGCATCGTGAGCGGCGCCCTCGCCGGCGCGGTCGCGAAGGTCCTCGGCGACGCCATCGCCGCGACCGGCTCGCTCAATCACTTCGCCATCGGGCGGGAGCGCGTGCGCGAGGTCTGATGAGCTTCGCCAGCGTCGAGTCGCTCACGCTCCGACACATCGGACGGCGAGCGCCCGCGCTGCGGGGTCTTGACCTCGAGTGGCACCAGGGCGAGCGGCTCCTCCTGCTCGGTCCGAGCGGGAGCGGGAAGAGCACGCTCGCCCTGTGCCTCGATGGCGTCATCCCTCACTCGCTCGACGCGCACTGGGAAGCGGGGCGCGTCGTAGTCAACGGGCGCGACACGCGCGAGGCTCGGATCTCCGACCTCGTGCGCGACGTCGGCATTCTGTTTCAGGATCCCGAGGCGCAGCTCGTGATGCTCGAGGTCGACGACGAGATCGCGTTCGGCCTCGAGAACCTCGGCGTGCCGCGCGACCGCATGCGCGAGCGCATCGCCGCGGCGCGGGCGGCCACCGCGCTCGATTCGTCCACGCCGCGCCTCCTCGCCGATCTCTCCGGCGGGACCAAGCAGCGCGTGACGCTCGCGTCGCTCCTCGCGATGCGGCCGCGAGGTCTCGTGCTCGACGAACCGACGGCGACGCTCGATCCCGCGGGGGCGCGAGAAGTGCTCGCGGCGTTCGCGTCGCTCGCCGCGGACCGCGAGCGATCGCTCCTCATCGTCGAGCACCGGGTCGACGAGGTGCTGCGGCACGTCGATCGCGTCGCCGTGCTTGACGGCGAAGGGCATCTCGCGATGGAGGGCGACCCCGATCGCGTGTTCCTCGGCGAAGCCCAGCGCCTGCGCTCGCTCGGCGTGTGGGAGCCCGACCTCGCGGCGCTCGCTCGCGCGACCGGAGCGCAGCGCGTGCCGCGCACCGCGGACGAGGCGGCGGCGCTTGTGACCTCGCGAGACTGGCCTGCGGTGGACGAGCCCGTCGCTTCCGCGCGAGGCCGGCCGCTCATCGCGGCGCGCGCGGTCCGCTACCGATACGAGCGCGCGAGCCGAGACGCCGTCGCGGGCGTCGACATCATCGTCGCGGAGGGCGAATGCGTCGCGATCGTCGGTCCGAATGGCGCGGGGAAGAGCACGTTGGGGCTGTTGCTCGCCGGAGTCCTGCGCCCGAGTGCGGGCGAGGTCACGCTCGCGGCGCGGTCGCGCGTCGCCTATGTCTTCCAGTACCCCGAGCACCAATTCGTCGCGTCCACGGTGCGCGCGGATCTTCGCTTCGGACTGAGCGCGTGCGGCGTCGCGCCAGCCGAAGCGGATCGGCGGGCAACGGCGACGCTCGAGCAGTTCGGGCTCGCCCGCCTGGCGGAGGCGAATCCGTACTCGCTCTCGCACGGCGAGAAGCGCCGGCTCTCCGTGGCGAGCGCGCTGGTCACCGACCCGCAGGTCCTGCTGCTCGACGAGCCCACCTTCGGTCAGGATCGCCGCAACGTCGACGAGCTCGGCGCGCTCGTCGACGAGCGGGTGCGCGCCGGCGGGACGGTCGTCGTGATTACGCACGACCTCCCGTTCGTCGCGGCTCACGCGACGCGCGTCATCGCGCTCGCGGACGGTCGCGTCGTGTTCGAGGGCGCGCCGCAGGAGCTCTTCGCGCGGGCCGACGTGCTGACGCGATGCCGCCTCGTGCTTCCGCCGCTCGCGGAAGCGTTCCGCCGCGCGCGCGCCCAGCGGCCCGGCCTGCCGCTCATCTCGAGCCGGGCGGAGCTCGATCGCGCCCTGCGCCGGTCGGCGGTGCCCGCGTGAGGGCGTGGTCTTCCGCGCTCGGGCGGCGCGACCCCGTGGTCAAGTTCGCGGTCGTGTTGGTGCTCTCGCTTCTGCTCGTTCTGGTCATCGATCCGATCACGCCGCTGCTGTTCCTCGCGCTCACGTTGCTCGCCGCAGCCGCGCTCGGGAACGTGAGCCTCGCATCGTACGGCCGCGCGTTCGCGGTGCTCGCTGTCGTCGGCCTGGGCTTCGTGTGGAGCAACGCGATCCTCGCGTCGGCACCCGGCGAGACGCCACCGCTCGCGGTGTGGGGACCGATACGCGTCAGCGAGGCCGGACTGCGCTTCGGCATCGCGATCGCGCTCCGCGGGCTCGCGATCGGCGCGATCTCGCTGACGTTCGTCCTCACCACGGACCCGACGCGCTTCGCCGTGAGCCTGGCGCGCAACGCACGGGTGCCCGATCGCATCGCCTATCCCCTGCTCGCCGCGTACCGCTTCCTGCCGTTCCTCACCGATGAGTACGCGCAGATCCATCTCGCGCAGCGCGTGCGCGGCGCCGCTGACGCATCTACGTTCGGCGGTCTCCGGCGGCGTCTTCGCGAGCTCGTCCCGCTCTTCGCGACCGCGGTGCGGCGCGCGACGCGCGTCGCCGTCGCCATGGACGCCCGCGGATTCGCCGGAGCGTCGTCGCGGACGTACCTCCGCGAGACGCCGATCGGCGGCGGCGACGTCGTCTTCGCGCTCGTCGCGATCGCCGGCGCGCTGGCGCTGCTCTGGCTGTCGGCGAGCGCCGGCTGGCTACGCCTATGGGACGGGCGGTTCAGCGCGTGAAGGCGGTCGTCATCGCGCACGGCGAGGTGCATGAGACGATCGCGCGCAGCTCGACGGTGCCGCTCTTATCGTCGCCGCGGACGGCGGAAGCCGGACACTGGATCGCTGGGGTGTTCTCCCGCATCTGATCGTCGGAGACCTCGATTCGATCGAGCGCGATCGCACCATCGAAT
>JACDAF010000384.1 GCA_013695575.1 Chloroflexota bacterium
GGTGCGGCGGGTCCAGTGCCGGGCTGGGCGGGTGCGCAGGCGGAGAGCGCGAGCAGGGCTGCGAGCGGGATGGCGAGCCAGCGGGACCGAGCTGATACAGGATGTCGCACGTTCGTGCCTCCTTAAAGCGACGGTACGGGCGGGCGGTCCGCGAACGGGCTGACAGTAGCGAGTGAGAGGTGGTCTGGCTATCGGCGGCAGCTTCGTCGCCGTGAGGGTGAAGCCTTGGGTGAGGTCCCGCACCTCGCCGGCGATCACGTCCACTTTGATCTCGTCGCCCCCGCGGATGCGTCCCGCCTCCCGGCACTCGAGGACCGCCAGCCCTTGATTGATCGCGTTGCGGAAGAAGATCCGGGCGAAGAATGGCGCGATGACGCATGAGACGCCGGCTGCCTTGAGCGCGATGGCCGCGAAGTCACGGCTCGACCCGGACCCGAAGTTGCGCTCGATGAACGTCGGGTCGGCACCCTCCATCACGTGCTTGGAGGCCTCGGCCTCGCTGAGCTTCAGGTACTTCCCCGGGATGATCTGGTCGGTCGAGATGTCGTCGCCGAAGACGTGCGCGCGTCCACGCAGGATCACAGGAGCGCCCGCGGGTCCGTGATCGTGCCGGCGATCGCGCTCGCCGCGACGGTCATCGGCGACGCGAGAAAGACCTCCGCCAGGACGTGGCCCATTCGGCCCGGGTAGTTGCGGTTCGTGCTCGAGACGCAGCGCTCGCCCGGACCGAGGACGCCGTGCCCGAGTCCGGCGCACGCGCCGCAGCCAGTAGGGAGGAGCGTCGCACCCGATTCGAGGATCGTCGCAAGCACCCCGGTCGCCGCTGCGCGCAGCAACAGATGGCGTCGTGATCCCGCGCGCTCCCTTCGGCCGGACCGGTCACGACAGCCGGCGCACGATCTTCGGCGCCGCCGCGCTCTCGCGAGCGTCCGCAGCGGACGCAGACCGAGCGCTCAGGCTCGTGACCCGGTTCCTCGATCACCTCGACACCGCCGCGACCCAAAGGCCACTGGCCTTGACGGTGTGACTGCGCTAGGTATCGTCACGGACTCGGAGTTGGAGGCCGCGCTGAGCGGTGAAGGGACCGAGGCCGCGCCGAACGATCGAGAGACATATCCGCGCGACCCCTTTCTCAACGCGTACACCGGGTTCTTTGTGGAGGAGGACGCATACCCCAAGCTCCCGAGGACGCCGCCGAAGTTCCATCGCAACGCACTAGTTGTACTTCCCAGAGACGTTGTTGACAGAAGGAGGGGCTCCGTCGGTTGATGTGGTTGTCGAGATCACATCGCCGAGAGGAGCCCCTTGGTGGTCAATGCTAGGCCTCGCCTCAACCCGTACCAGCGCGAGCTGGTTTGTCACCGCGTCCGTTCGGAGGGTTGGACCGTGACCGCCGCCGCGCGCGCGGCCGGCGTCAGCCGGCAGACCGTGCACAAGTGGATCCGTCGTTTCGAGGATGAAGGTCCGAGCGGCCTGCGCGACCGCACGAGCCGGCCGCAGCGCATGCCGCGGCTCACCCGGATCGACCTTGCGGTCCGGATCTGCTGGGAGCGCGTGGCGCGCCGGGTCGGCCCGCACGAGCTCCAGCTCGCGCTCGGCGTGGCCCGCTCGACGATCTACGCCGTGCTGCGACGCGCCGAGCTCAACCGCCTGGGCGCGCTGGTGGTGAAGGCGCCGGTGCTCCGCTACGAGTGGCCGCAGCCCGGCGACATGGTGCACCTCGACGTGAAGCGCCTGGCGCGCATCGCGCCTGGCGGCGGCTGGCGCAACCTCGGTCGCCTCGGTGGTGACGGCCGCCGGCAGCTGCGGCGGCCGAGCGCAGGCTACGAGTACTGCCACGTCGCCGTCGACGATCACAGTCGGCTGCCGGAGGCCCTGATCCTCACCGACCAGCGTGGCGCCGACGCGGTCCGCGCACTCGAAGCGCTCTGGAGCCGCTACCTGCGGGCGGGAGTCCGCATCAAGCGCGTGCTCACCGACAACGGCGGCTGCTACCGCTCGCTCGATTTCGCGGCCGCCTGCGAGCGTCTGGGCATCCGGCACTGGCGGACCAAGCCCTACACCCCGCGCACCAACGGCAAGGCCGAGCGCTTCATCAAGACGCTGCAGGCGCGCTGGGCCTACGCCCGGCTCTACCGCTCGAGCGCCGAACGCGCCGCGGAGCTGCCCGCCTTCCTCGACGAGTACAGTCACCGCCGCTCGCCGACGCTCGGTGGCCACACGCCGCTCTGCCGCTTCTTCGGCGTCAACAACCTGTCTGGGAATCACATCTAGTGGAGGTCGCGACGGGGACGGGACTTCTGGCCGAAGTCAGACTCCTTCGCGATGGACACTCAGGTGTTCGCCGGCCCCCTTCCGGGAAGCTCGTCGCCGTGCTGCGTCCTGGCTGCAGCGAGGAGACCGACCGTATTTGGCGGCTCCGAAGGATCCAGCAGCGTCAGGCCGCCTGCCATCCCGAAGGCAGCAATCAGGAATTGCGCGGCGGCTCTCGAGCGGAGAGGGGCAGGGCGTGCGCGGGGAATCAGGGCCTCTTCAGGTGAGCGGACGTGGTTCGCTTCCCCACGGGGAGCCCCCAGTCGAGCTCCAGGATGCGACGAAGCTCCCGGATCCGGGCCTTCCCCATCCGGCGGGCGAGCTCCGACTCGAGGTCGGCGAACGTTTTTAGGGCCACCCTGGACTGCCTTCGTCCCAGCGGCGTGACCACGACCAGCTTGGCGCTTCGGTTCGAGGGGTCCGTGGCGAGCTCGACGAGCCCCATGTCCTTGAGCTCCAGCACCGTCTGATGCACCGACTGCCGGGTGACGCCGATCCGACGGGCGAGCTCCGACTCCCTTGTTCCCTCCTTGTCGAGGTGTCCGAACAGAGACGAATGGGAAATCCGGATCGCGGGCCACCCAGCTTCGTCCAGTCGGTACAGGAGCCCGTCTTCGAACCACCGGAACGAACGCAGCAGCAGTCGGGCCATGTTTATCAGCGGATCCTGTCGCCTCTCGCTCGCCGCCCGGACGGTTCGTCCCGACGCGGTTGCCGTCTTCATGTTTGTCTCCTGTGTGTGGCTCATTTCGGATAGCGTCAGGCAGCTTGACACTAAGTATCAAGGAGGCTTACACTCTACCCCCAGGCATGAGATCCAGAATAGGAGACGCGTCATGGAAGGGACGGCTCGCTCCGTCACACTCAGCGTCACGATCGAGGTGCCTTACCAGGTGGCGTTCGATTACCTCAGCGACGGACGACATGCGTCCGAGTGGGGGGTCAACTTCGTCCTTGGAGTGAAGGACAGCCCGGGGGGCGGCCTCACGATGGTGACCCCCTTCGGTGAGCGACCATTCTCGGTTCGGGCCGATCGCGAGACGGGGCTCGTGGACCACATCGTGGGCGAGGACGTCTTCCCAGCGCGCGTCGTGCCGAACGGTCACGGCGTGGATTACATGATCACCCTGCAGCAGCCGCCGAACATGCCCGACGAGGCCTTCGAC
>JACDAF010000005.1 GCA_013695575.1 Chloroflexota bacterium
GCGGGCCGGTGTCGACAGCGATGCGCCTAGCCGCGGGCGTGCGAGGAGCGTCCGCTGCCCTTCTCGCTCACGTCCTTCAGCGTTTCGCCCACATCGCGAGCGTCGTCGCCACGCGCGACCTGGCCGATGACGACGAGCCCGACGAGCTTCCCGTCTTCGACGACAGGCAACCGCCTGACCTGACGGTCGGCCATCACGCGCTGCGCCTCGTCGACGCTGGCGTCCGGCTCGACCGTGACGGGATCGGCCGTCATCGCCTCGGACACCAGCTCCGTCTTCGGATCCTTGCCGGCCGCGACGACCCGGACGACGATGTCACGGTCGGTGACGATTCCGATAAGCCTGCCGGCCTCCACAACGGGCACAGAGCCGCAGTCCTCCTGCTTCATGATCGTGGCGGCCTCGCCGAGCGTCGCTGTGGGCGCGAGAGTGGATGGATCGCGCGTCATGATGTCGCGCACCTTCATGGAACGACTTACCTCCCGGCCTTCTTGGGGACCGGGAGGTAGCAGGGAACGGGCCAGGGCGTCCCGGAGCCGCTCTAGCTCGCAGGCGTCGTCGGAGTGGTGGGGCTGGCGCTGCCACCGATCTTGAAGATCTTCGTCCCGCAGACCGGGCACAGGCCCTGCGTAGCGGGGCGGCCGTTCTTCATCGTGATCTGCTTCGCATCCTTGATCTCACGCGAGGTCTTGCACTTGACGCAATACCCGTTGGCCACGTGTACCTCCCCGCGAATCTGCCGCCGCAGCGGCGGATATCGTACCGCCGCAGGGAACCACAAAACCCCGCCTCTCGGGCGGGGTCTCGTGGTGAGGAAGGGAAGGGTTGGCAATATTGCCAGTGTGCAGCCGAGGACATGCAACCGGCGTGCCAGGCGGCCCTTCGTCGGGTTCGGCCCGCCGTTGAGGGCCGAGACCATCTCCGTCGGGACCGAGCTTCTGCTCGGCCAGATCGTGGACACGAACTCCACGTATCTCGCCGGGAGACTGGCCGCCGCGGGTGTCGATTGCCTCCACATGACGACCGTCGGGGACAATCTCGAGCGGGTGACCGCCGCGCTGCGGCGCGGTCTCGACAGGAGCGATCTCCTGATGCTGACGGGCGGCCTCGGTCCCACCGAGGACGACTTGACGCGCGAAGCGATCGCCGCTGTGCTCGGCGAGTCGCCGGCCGTGGATCCCGCGCTGGAGGAGGAGCTCCGCTCCTGGTTCGGCCGCCGCGGACTGACCATGCCCGTGCGGAACCTGAAGCAGGCGTGGCTGATACCGTCGGCCCGGTCGCTCCGAAACCCGCACGGCACCGCGCCAGGCTGGGACGTGCGCCGCGACGGCAGGCGCATCGTCGCGATGCCCGGCGTGCCGCGCGAGATGATCCCGATGTGGGAGGATCACGTCGAGCCCACGCTCTTCGCGGATACCGTGCTCCGCTCGCGCACGCTCAAGCTGCTCGGCATCGGCGAGTCGGCTGCCGAGGAGGTGCTCGGTGATCTCGTCCGCTCTACGGCGCCGACCGTCGCGACGTACGCGAAGAGTGACGGCGTGCACATCCGCCTCACCGACAAGGACCCCGATCTGGGACGGCTCACCCGGCGGCTCGCCGCGATGGAGCGCACGATCCGTGAGCGCCTCGGCGACCACATCTGGGGAGCGGACGGCGACACCCTCGCCGCGGTGATCGACGCCGCGCTCCGAAGGCGCGGCTGGCGGGTCGTCACCGGCGAGGCACTCACGTCCGGCGAGCTCGCCCGGACGCTCGCCGAAGACGAGGTCGGCTCCTACGCCGGCGGCGTTGTGCGTCCCGGGCGGGACGCCGATGACCTTGATGCCGCGCTGACGATCCTTGCGGCGGACGTGCGGGTGCTCGTGCCGCATCCCGGCGCGGACACGGTGATCGTCGAAGTGCGGACGCCAGACCGCCGGGAGACGCTGAAGGTCCGCTTTCACTCCGCGGCCGAGGGGCGCCGACGCGCGGTCCTGGGCGCCCTCGATCTGCTCCGGCGCTCGCTGTAGGGGCGGGGCCGCTGGCTCACACCGCGATTGGT
>JACDAF010000012.1 GCA_013695575.1 Chloroflexota bacterium
CTTGTCCTTCATGTACTCGAAGGTGAAGGCGACGTCGTCCGCCGTGAACGGCGTGCCGTCCGACCACTTCACGCCGGAGCGGAGCTTCCAGGTGACGGTCGTGAAGTCCTTCGACACGCCACCGTTCTCCGGGGTCGGGATCTCGGCCGCGAGGCCGTTCGCGATTGGCTTCTTGCCATCAAAGTCCCACGAGGCGAGCGGCTCGAGCACGAGCCGGGCGGCGTCCGAGTCCTTGGTGCCGGTCGACTGGTGCTGGTTCAGGATGGTCGGGGCCTGCCAGTACAGGATCTTGAGGTCACCACCCTGACCTCGCGTGAACGCCGCGGCCGCGGGCGAGCCAGGCGCGCCCGTGCCCGCCGCCGGCGGGGTCGTCTGCCCGCACGCGCTCACCACGAGCGCCAGCGCGCCCGTCGCTGCAAGTAGCCCTCGCCAGGATCTCGCCATTCCCAATGCCTCCTCCACCGTGCCACGGCGGTCTGTGTCGCCGCCGTGATCTCCGGATGACTTTACAGGGGTACCAGCCTTGTGGCGAGAGGGTTCGGTCCGGACGCTCCCCACCACCGGCGGCGCCCAAAGGCCGTTACTTCACCCGCGTCACCCGCGGGTCGAAGGCGTCCCGCAGTCCATCCGCGATGAGGACCACACACAGGACGGTCAGGAAGATCATGAAGCCGGGCGGGTAGACGAGCCAGGGCGCCCGGCGGAACATGTCCTGGGAGCCGCTCAGCATGTTTCCCCAGCTCGCGAGCGGCACCTGTACGCCGAAGCCGAGGAAGCTGAGCGCCGACTCGCCCAGGATGGCGCCGGCAACGTCGAACCCGGCCACCACGAGGATGATGTTCACCACGTTCGGCAGGATGTGCCGGACCATGATCCGCCCATCGCTCGCGCCGAGGACGCGCGCCGCGAGGACATACTCCAGGTTCTTCACCGACATGACGACGCCGCGCACCTGGCGGGCGGTGCCGGGCCAGCCGAAGAAGCCGATGATCAGGGTGAGCAGGATGACGTCCGGGCGGAGGATCACCGACAGGAAGATGAGCACGAAGAGGAACGGGACATTGAAGATGAACTGCACGAGCGCGTTCACGACATCGTCGATCCAGCCACCGAAGTAGCCGGCGAGCATGCCGGCACCGGTGCCGACGACGAGCGAGATGAGAGCGACCATGAAGCCGATGAACAGTGAGATCTGGCCCGCGTAGAGCAGCCGCGTCAGGGCGTCACGCCCGAGATCGTCGGTGCCGAGCGGGTACCCCGGTCCCGGCGGCTTCAGCAGGGCGAACCGTCCGTCCGGAGTACGCATCATCTGCTCCGGTGTGGCGCGCAGGATGTGCTCGGCGATGAGCGGTGCCAGGAGCGTGATCACGACGATGAGGCTGAGCACCACGAACGCGCCGATCGTCACGGGATCGCCGCGGAGCTTGTGCCAGGCGCGCGTGTACATGCCTTCGCCGGCCCCGCGCCGGCCCGGCAGGTGCGCGGGCTCCGCGCTAGCTATACCGGATCCTCGGATCGACGAAGCCGTAGGCAAGATCAGCGAGCAGCGTGCCGACGAGTGTCGCGACCGTTCCCATGCTGATCATCGCCAGGAGCAGCGGGTAGTCGCGAGTGCTCGCGGCCTCCAGGAACAGCCGGCCGAGTCCCGGCCAGTTGAAGATGCTCTCGGTGATCGCGGCGCCGGAGATGAGACCTGGGAGCAGGTAGCCGAAGATCGTCACGATCGGGATCAGCGCGTTGCGCAGCACGTGGCGGCGCGCGACCAGGTTCTCCACGAGGCCCTTCGCGCGCGCGGTCCGCACGTGGTCGAGGGAGAGCACCTCCAGGACCTGGCTGCGCACGAACCGGGTGTACGCGATCACGCCGCCAAGGCCGAGGATCGTGGCCGGGACGATGATGTGCTTGAACCAGGTGAGCGCGTCCCCGCGACCCTGGCCCTGCGGGAACCAGCCGAAGACGCTCGCGAGGACGATGATGATGACGAGCGCCATCCACCAGTTCGGGGTCGCGTCGCCGACCACGGTGAAGATCCGGATGACGAGATCGGGCATCCTCCCGCGGTGGTATGCGGCGATCACGCCGAGCAGGATGCCGAGCGAGCCGATGACGTAGGCGACGAGCGCAAGCTGGACCGTCGGCCAGATCCGCTCACCGATGACCTCGAATGGTGGCCGCAGGTAGTGGTACGAGCGCCCGAAGTCCATCTTGGCCGCATTGACGATCCACTTCGCGTACGCGATGTGTATGGGGTCATCGAGGCCGAATCGCTCGCGGATCCGCTCGAGGTCCGCCGCCTCGATGTTGGGCGACTCGGCGAGCGCGGCCTCGGGTCCGCCGGGCGTCAGCCGGGTGAGCGCGAAGGTGAAGCTCATCAGCACCAGCAGCAGCAGGGCCGACTGGATGAGGCGGCGGACGAGGAAGTTACGCACGCGTCACGCGTGCAGGGGCGGGTCCCCCCGCCCCTGCACGGCTGCTGAACGGCACATCGCGGAGCCCTATTGCTCCAGCCACCAGTCCATGAACTGGCCGTTGTTCTGCCGCAGGATGTCGCCGCCCTTCAGCGCGACGACGTCCTTCACCTTCTTGTCGAAGGCGGTGAAGTTCTTGAGCGTGACCATGTAGTACTGCGCGTTGTCGGCGATGACGATCTTCTGGATCTCGTCGTAGATCGCCTTCCGCTTCGTGTCGTCCTGCTCCTTGGCGCCCTGCACCAGCAGCTCGTCCACTCTCGGGTTGGTGTAGCCCGTCGCATTCTGGCTGCCCTTGGTCTGGATCTGGCTCTTCACCCCATCCGGATCGAGGCCCGCGGAGAACGCGCCCATCGCGACGTCGAACTCACGCTGCCGCTGGTATTTGTCCACGAAGGCGTTGAACTCGAGGCCGGTCACCTGGGTCTCGATCCCGAGCTGCTTCCACTGCTGCTGCGCGTAGGTGGCCATCTTGCCGCGGGGCTGGCT
>JACDAF010000018.1 GCA_013695575.1 Chloroflexota bacterium
GGCTCGGCGGGATCGCCCGGACCGGCCGCTACGTCGCCGAAGCCCCGCTCGCGATCGCCGTCGCCGTCGAGCGCACCAGATTTGCGGTGTCGGACGCGAGCCGCGCGATCCAGTCGATGATGCTGACCGCCTGGGCCGAGGGCGTCGGCTCGAACTGGATCGGCTTCGTCATGCCCGCGGTCAACGACGTTCTCGGCATCCCGGCGGAGCTCGATGTCCTTGCGCTGGTGTGTCGTTCGGCTACCCCGGGGCACGCCTCGGCAGAGGGAAGAAGCAGCGCAAGCCGCTCGGCGACGTCGCCTCGAGGGAGCGCTACGGCACACCGTTCGAGTGACCGGACCGAGCTCGGTTAGCGAGACCTCACCTCGAGCGCCGAACGCTGCTCGTCGATCAGCTCATCGAGCGTCTCTCCCAACTCGCCGGTCTGGTCCTCCGGCGGAGCGCCCTCGTGGGCAAGCTGCCAGGCGAGGATGCGCACCGTCGGCGCAACGCGCTCCGCGAGCGCAGCGGCGCTACGCAGCGTCGCGGGCGCAGCGAAGCCACGAAAGGGCTCGAGGTAAGCGTCGCGCACGCGTCCGACCGCAGCGTCGTGACGAGGGAGCTTCCATGCCTGCGCGACCGTTGTCAGGATCATCCCGAGGCTGACGAACGGGTGAGCGATGCTCGCATCTCCCCAATCGAACACCTGAAGCCGATCTCCGTCCACGAAGACGTTCCCGTCGTGCAGATCATCCATCTGGATCGTTTCTGGCAGCCCGACCGCGGCGAGCTCGGAGCACAGCGCCGCGTAGCGCGTGATGGCTAGCTCAGGAGCAGGGAGCACGCCGGCGAGCGCGTCCGGCAGTCGCACCAGGCGTCGATCGGGGACACCCAGGGCGAGCAGCTCCGGTGCGTATGGAGCGACCAAGAGCTGCAGCTGCGCGTACTCGCCCACGAGGCGCTCCCACCCTCGCAGGTCCGTCCCAACATCGCGCAGCCGCCGCCCGCCGTCCGGTAGGAGCATGAGACCGCGCTCCGCGTCCGCCGCAAGGACGCCGAGAGTGCGATCCGGGAAGCGGTCCGCGAGCCACTGCGTGAGCCGAACCTCGTGGGCGAGACCTGTAGGTACCGCCTTGAGGTAGACGTTCCCGCCGCTCGTCGGGATTCGAAAGACGGTGGACCACGGGCGGATGTGGAACTGATCGGGTTCACCCGCGACGCTACGTCCGACTCGGAGACACTGCTGGCGGGCCCAGGCGAGGGCCGCTGCGCGCCAGTCGCCGTCGGTCCATCGCTTCACCGGTGGTGACGACCTCTTCCTTGGGTGATGGCCGGTCGATTCAGACCTGCTCGTCGCGCCACAGCCGCCGCATCTCCGCCGAGGACGTGAGCAATCGGTCCAGGGTACCCGCGCCGACGACGCGACCGCCGTCCACGAGCAGCACCTGATCCGCGCGCCGCAGGACTGCCGGCCGGTGTGAGACGACGAGGCACGTCACCTCGCGGCCACGCGCGAACAGGCGACGCCACAGCTCGGTCTCCGTCTCAGCGTCGAGCGCCGACGACAGATCGTCCAAGACGAGCAGCTCGGGCTCCGGGAGGAACATGCGCGCCGCGCCCGCGCGCTGTATCTGGCCGCCGGAGAGCTTCACCCCGCGAGGCCCGACCAGGGTGTCGAGCCGGAGCTCGAGCGTCCCCAAGTCAGGCTCCAGGACCGCCGCCCGGATCGCCGACCGCAGCGCGGGCGCATCGTCGGGACGCCCGAGCGTGAGGTTCTCTCGCAGCGTCTCACTGAAAAGACGTGGCACTTGCGGTGTATAACCGCTGCGTGGCGGTACGAAGAAGGTCGCTGGATCGTCGACGAGGCGGCCGTTCCACCGGACCATTCCACGATCGCGCGGGAGAAGCCCGAGCAGGACCTGAACGAGCGTTGTCTTCCCGCTACCGATCTCTCCGGTGATGACGGTGAAGGAGCCTCGCGTCAGGGTGAACGAGACATCCGTGATGCGGCCTGCGCCGTTGGGCCGCGCGTAGCTGAGGCCGCTCACTTCGATCTCGTCAAGCCGTTCTCGCTGCGGCGGAGGACCGAGATCCGGCAGCGTGCCCCCGAGGTAGACCGGCGCTGGCGCGACCAGCGCGCCAGACGCTTCGCCCGGAACGACCGCCCGCATCCGCCCGAACGAGACGTCGATCCGCTTGAGGTCATTCAACAGGCGACCGATCTCCGCCGGATACCAGCCGAGTTGATCGAGAAAGATCACGAACAGAGCGAAGCTGCCGACCGTGAAGCTTCCGTCCCTGATCGCCTGCGCGCCGAAGAGCAGTACGAGCCCCGTCCCGAAGTGGGCGAGGTTGACGCTGAGGGAGTCGAGCAGCTCGGCGAAGACGCTGTCGCGTAGGGCGTGTCGGCGGCGCGCATCACCCAGCTCGCGTAGGTGCGCGACCGCGTGTCCGGTCGCGCCAGCCACCCGTAGCGCGAGCTGCGCAGCGAACAGCTCTCCGAGGAATCCGCTGACCCGGCCTG